>JASFVG010000055.1:0-15839 GCA_050049955.1 Anaerolineae bacterium
GATGGCGAAGCGGGCGGCGCTAATGATCACATCGGCTGTCCCTCCGACCAGCGCTGTGATCAAGCCGGCTATGGCCCCTCTGCCAGCCCCCTTTCCTGCATCGTGCGGAGGCTCCATCCAGTTCGCAGCGAGCACTCCGACGACCACATAGAGAATCAGTACCAGGATCCAGGTGCACAGCCCCACACACGGGATCATCCCCAGCAAGGCGAGCACGACGGCTATCGCGGCGCCAATCAAACCGGCTTTCAGACTTGCAGACATTGTCTCCTCCTTGTGTCTTGCGGCGAGTAGCATGGCGATTGATTGATGCGACCGGGAAATGCCCTTGTCGCCCAGGCGACTAGTATACAATAAGCGCTTGAGAGAGCAAGAGGCACGCTCAGCGGGACAACCGAGTGTCCGCGCGTGACCACGGTGATGCACCAGGAAACAAGGTCGAGTTGCCTAGAACGCAGACCTCAATCACCCGCAAGGGTGTGAGCTTCGAAATGGTTCGGCTGTGGCTGCCCGGCCGCGTGTTCGCGGATCGGCTGGGGGTCGACTTAGGCGACGGCGCGGAATCTAGTCCGTGGACGCAAGCAAAGCAAACTGGCGACACCGTGAGCACTTGGCGACAATCACGCCTTCGTCGAAGAACCCGGAAAGACCCTGCCCACCTTCGATTCTCTCGACCATCGCGACCCAGAAGTGTTGATGGCCACAGTCGCATATTGGCGTCTCCTGCCGAACACGCTTGCGGTGGTCACCCGTGAATGTGAAAATCCGAGCTTCTAGGCCGCACAGTGAGCATCGGCCGAGAACAACTCCCTTGAAATCGCCTGGTTTCGATCCCGTATGGTGGTCGAGCCGCACGGCCAACGGCACTACACCGCAGACGCGACACCCAAAGGGAGTGAACCGGTGGTAGTCGCCAGGGTACTTCTCGGCGGCGATGCACGCCCTAGCGTACCTCTCCAGGTCCGATAGGGGAGCTGGCGAAGGTGTCTTGCTCATTGACCTCCTTCAATCAAGTTCACTTCGTACAGCCTGCAAGGCTTCTCTTCCAGCGCTTCAACTTCCCTTCCTTTGGCGTGCCCCGAGGTTCGCCAGGTGGCCGCTTCCCGCTCGTGACGCCAAAGGGGGTCCTGGGCACGGCGCCCGGGAGGTGACTTGCTCATTGACCAATCTGGCGGAACTGGCCTTCACGAACCTGGTAGATCCATATCTGCGCGTCGACCAGATTGCCGTTGGGGTGGTAGCGAAGAGCGTCTAGCAGCGTCGGCAGCTCGTGCGTCCGCAGGGATTCCGCGATGGAACCAGCGTCGAGCGATCTAGCTTTCCGAGCTCCTTCTGCCAACACCTCCAGGGCCACGTACCCGTTCACGGAGTAGGTGTCGGGGTCTCGGTACTCCACCGCCTGATACGCTTCCCGCCACCGCTCATCGGTAACGTTCTCTGGACTAGGGGCGAAGGCGCTTACATACATCCCCTCGGCGCTGCCGCCAGCCTCATCGATGGTGGCACCGAGGAAGGCCCCGTCACTGGCCAGCATGGGCGCGTCCAAGCCGGCCTCGACCAGAGCGGTGCGGAGGTAGGGGGCCTCGATCTCATAGCCGGCGTAGAAGACCGCTTCGGGATCCGCCGCGAGCACCTGAGCTACCTCAGTCTGATAGCGGCTTTGGCCCTCCGTGACCTCGAGCGTCAGCACGGACGCGCCCCCCATCCGCTCCAGTTCCACGATCAGCAAATCGGCGAGCCCCCGGCCGTACTCCGTGTCGTTGTGGATGACAGCCACTCTCTTTGCGTTCAGCTGCTCGACCAGGAAACGCGCGTCTACGGCGGCCTGGACCGTGTCGTCGGCATTGACTCGGAAGAAGTTGTCATAGCCCCGCTCACTTAGACTCTTCTCCGAGGAGGTCGGCGTTATCACCACCAAGTCCAGTTCTCTGTAGAGCTCCATAGCGGCCAGCGTCTGGCCGCTATTGAGATGCCCGATGACGGCGAGTACCTCTTCTCCAGAATCGAGGGCCCGCTGGATCTGCTCCACCTGCGAGACGGCTACCTCGCTGTCGGCCTCATCGTCAAGTGGGCGCACGTCGATGTGGTGCCCAAGCAGGCCCCCACTTCGGTTGACCTGTTCTGCCGCCAGTCGCACACCCCCGAGCACCGTCTGCCCCCCATTGGCCATGAAGCCGCTTAGTGGCACTGCCACGTACACGACTGCATCTGCCTTAGGGCGTGTCTGAGGCCCTGCGCAGCCTCCGAAGAAGAGGCTGGACAGGGCGACCAGCACCAGTACTTGCAGCGTGCGTATCCTCATCTATCAGCCTTCCCCGCCATACCACTCCATCTGCTCGGAGATCTCGTTTATGCTCCTGAGCAGGTCGTCCAACTGGGCAATCTCCTCGCGAATGTCTGCCTGCAGCCGGTCCGCCCTCCCGGTGTCCATCTCCCTGGCTCCGATCAATTGGATCTGGCCGTAGATGGTAGCCAGCGCTGTCATGCTCTGTTCGAGTCGCAGCTCGGCCTGCTCCATCCGCGTGTGCAGGGTACGGAGGGTTTGCCACTGCTTCCCCTTGCTCGCTACCACCCTCGCGAGCTCCTGTCGAATCTCCGGATCCCGCTCGAGGTCGCGCCGCGCTGTGAGGGTCTCTAACTCCTCGGGCACTGTCTTCATATCCCGGGCCAGCAGCTCGTCGCGCCGAAAGGCGTCCAGTGTCACGGCCAGGCGGTGGACATTGGCAATCCACTCACTGAGCTGGTTTGCGGTGTCCTGCAGCCGATCATGCATCACACCCGCGCGCTGCTGCCTGATCTGGGTCTCGATTTGCTGTTGGTACGCCAATGCCGTTTCAACTTCCTCCCGGAGCGCTCGATCTCCGATCTCGCGAGGATTGAACCGCTGCTGGACTAGGTTGCGCACTACCCTGGCGTTGGCCTCGGGATCATTCAGGCTTGAGTAGAAGATGGCCGCGACGCCAAGGAGGCCCAGGAATGGCCAGCCCCAGACGGGCCACCAGGGGAAGGGTCTGGGAAGCAGAGCTGTCACCAGGATGGTGCCAGCGACAACAACCGCGCTCTCCCAACGGAAGAAGGCATACTGAAGGATGGCACTCCGGGCTCTCCTCTGGAGTTCAGACCGTGCACTACCCATCTGATTCTAGTGGAACACGAGGCCTAACGTGCCTGTCGCGCCGGTGCCGGCCCAGTACCTGGGCTCTTGACCAGGCTACCGGACCAACCGATGCTTGTCAGTGTGACCTTCAGGGGCTCGTGTCCGCGCCGCCCCACCCTAGAAGTACGTCGATATGATCTCATACAGCGTCCCTATGTCTGTCTCGCCGGCGCGTCGAAACTGGCCCTCGCCAGCGTCCGAGATGCGCCGTAGAAGGCTCTCGTCGGCATCGTTGCCGAAGGCGATGGTGAAGACGACCACCGCTACGGTCCCTTCGTCCCGCAACAGCCGTTCCAGCTCCGCTAGGCTGGTACGGCTGTGGTTCTCCCGGCCGTCGGTCATAGCGACGATCGCGTTGATAGCCTCCGTATCGTTAGTGTCCTGTAGGCTCTCGCAGGCTCTCGCAACGGCGTCGAGTAGCGCCGTATCTCCGTCTGCTTGCATGCCGGCAATCTCGTCGGCCAGTCTCTGCCGCCACTGTTCATCGACGACCCCTAGCGGCTCAAACAGCTTAACGTCGCTGCCGAACTCGATCAGCCCAAGCTGGTCTCGGTCGCCGCGCATTTGGCTGACGAACGTCTGCAATGCCTCCTGAGTTCGCGCCAGCTTGTTGCCGCTCATACTCCCGCTGGTATCAACCACCAGGTAGACGTTCGTAGGTCGCTTTGTGTACCACCACACGTTCTGCACGACCTCCACCACGGAGGCTGAAGGGATCTGGAGTGTCGTCTCGGGCTGGCGCCAGTCGACGGCGTCGCTGCGCGCGAATGGACTTCCGTCTGCGTCAAGAGCGAGGTTGAGATCAGCCGGGCGGTAGCCCGAGGCGAGCAGCCGGCGCTGCGTGTCCGGGGCGGTCAGGAATTTGGCAAAGGCGTGGAAGGCGTGCCGCTGGTTCTCCGTGACCGGCGTCTCGCCAGCACCGCCCAACTCCAACAGCGTCAGCGGATGATCTGCCCAGAGTGTGCCTTCGGCCGGGTAGATGGCAACAAGACGTTCGCCAGCCTGCGATTGGTTCCATCGAAGAACCACCTGCTCCTGGGCAACAAACGCGTCCAGGAACTCGCGGCCTTCGCTTGCCAATTGCCTGATGATCACGTCCTCGCTCTCACCATAGAAGCGAACCGTCGCCTCGACAGCTTTCACATACTGCAGCGTGCGCTCGCTGGTGGCCGCCTCTGGTGTGAGTCCACGGGTCAGACCGGCACCCGCGTAGAACTCTGCCAAGGTGGCTAACAGGCCGCTCGCGTGACCCGTGCTGGGGTGGTTCCACCTGAAACTGGCGTCCTCTGTGGCCCTGCGCTGGATTTCCTGCCAGCCAATGGCCCGATCAGGCCAGCCCAGATCACGAGCCACGCTCTCCCAGGCTACGATCACGACCGGACTTGCGGCAAACCGCACGGGGGCGCTGGTCCGTCGATTGTCGATCGGGATCAGCGTGTCCGAACCGTAGTCCCCTGGCGCCCCACCCTGACGAGTGCTCCAATTCCGTTCCAGCTGATTCACCCACAAGCTGCTATCCGGTGCCAGGGCTTGGAAGGGGGGAGCGTCGAGGCTCTGTTCCACCATCTTCTCCGGGGCCAGCACCAGCGTCGAGACCACCATCTGTTGCCGGTCCGGGGCCTGGTGTCCTTGACGGTTGAACTCTTCAACTAGCTCCTCAAACGTGTCCGCCATCCCGGGTGAGACGGCGACGGTCAAGACTGGGCTGTCCGCATCCCAATCCTGTCGTTCCACGTCCCCGCCAGGACTACGAAGCGAGTTCAGCAGGTCGCTGCGGGCTACCAGCACCAACAGGCCGCCACACGCGCAGGTGACCACGGTGAGGATGCCTGCGACGAGCAAGCACGCGCGCTGCTCAGAGGTTCTTCCCCGCCACCAGCCGGGACGTCGACCGGAACCTGTGCGTCGAGCATCGAGTCGCGAAGATCTCATACGCGCTCACTCCACCACGTTGAGATCGAACCAGCGGAGCAGGGCGAGAAGCACGTCACGGTCTGGGTTGCGCATAGCATCGGCCCGAGGTACCACTGACTCCACCCCGCGGTCATCCCACTGCACAAACAGGCTCTCAGCTGCAGCGTCGATCGTCAATGTAGGGTTCGCTGGTCGCAGTCCGTATGCGAGCGCGTTTCGCTGCTGCCCTTCGGTCAGCAGGTATTCCTGGAAGGCAAGCGCGGCGTTCTTCTCCAGGGCGCTGGTTTCTGGACCAATCCAGACAGTGAAGGGGAAGTCGAACCAGGTGACGTAGGCTGGGTAATAGATCACGAGGGGATCCTCCCAGCGCGTTAGGATCCCCTGCATATTCTGCAGCAGGTCGCTTTCCAGGAGCTGGCCGCCATCGCCGACGCTGTAGCCGAACAGGGCGAAATCCTCAGCTGTGTACGCGCTGGCGCTGCTGAAGTCGGTCACGGCGCCCATCAACTCACCGAGCCAGGCCTGGAAACCAGGAGCCGTGATGTCCTCTACATTGATGTCCGTCCGGCCGTAGTACTCACCCGCAGCCGCTATCATCGCTGCCAGCCCTCCAGCGTTCTTGCGGGGATTCGGGACCACCAGCTTGAAGTAGCCCCAACTCGCCTCGCCGCCGAGCTCTGGCCAGCCTGCCTTGGCGACAGCGGCATCGTGGATGGTGCCCCACGTGATCTCGCCGAATTGGTTCTCCAGCACCTCCGCCCGGCTCTCGTAGATGCCCCAGGTGAACAGGCTGATGGCGATGGGCCGTGCGCGGTACTGGCCATCGGTGAGGAAGACGTCGCGCCCCAAACGCTCCTTGTAGGAGGCGTTGGCGAGCTCTACGAGGTAGCGACTGTCGGGGATCCAGGCGGTAGGGAAATCGTCCATGGCAGCCTGTTGACCCGGCGTTAGGTAGTCGGGGTCCTCATCCGCTGACAACGCTCCGAAGTCATTGCGATCCCACCGGCCCAGCGCGCTCAGCCCATCCATCGCGATGATCTCGACGTGTACCGGCACGCCCTCGACGTCGGGATCGGCGCTGTTGAATGCCTCTGCGGCGCCCCGGACCCACGGTTCTACAGGGAGGGCAGTGAGCACGCGCACGTTGACCACCTGCGGCCGCTCCACGGTGAGCTCATCCGACGGCGAACGGCTCAGTGCTCTCCACAGCACTGAAGTGCCCACGATCAGCAGCGCAACGACCACGATTGCCACGAAGATCCAGCGGGTACGATTCATGCCATAGTCCTCTTCGAGCCCGTCCGTTGGGAACGCGCTTCTTGGCGGCCAGGGGCTAGGTCCGACGCGGCATCCCCGATGCCGCGCGCACTACCGCTGACGTCTGCCGTCTACTCCAGCCCCAGCCTCGCCTTGCGTGCGGCAAGCTGGGCGTTCAGCACGTCGCGGTCCAGGATCTCGTCTATCTGCTCGTCGAGGCTCGCAGCTCGCATCTCAGCGGCCGTGGTGGCCTTGTCCAGCCGGGCGTAGATGCTGCCAGCGATTCGACTGATGTCAGTGTCGCCCGAGCCCATCAGGTCGTCGAGGCTCTTCATCGCACCAACAGCGATCTCCTTGCTCTTGGCCAGCTCGAGCAAGGCCTGAAGTTCCTCGCGCTCCTGTTTCATCGTCGAGAGGCGAGCGTCCAGCTTGACCTTGGCCTCAAGCAACTTCTGGTACTCGTCCTGCAGACGCTCGACCTGCTCTTCGTACGTGGCAACGAGCCGCTGCGTGCTATTGAGCTTACTCTGGGCAGCAACGGCCGTCTCCTCGTTGCCCTCCAGCAGGAAGGCGTCGATAGCCCGATCTAGCTCATCCTCTTTCTGCTCGAGATCGTGGAGTTTGCGCTTAATGGTTTTGACCTCGCCACCAACGGTCGCGGCGGCATCCTCGAGATCCTCGAGGTGATCCTCCACCTGGCGGATGTACTGATCAATCACGGCCAAGCTGTTGGACTGTAGCGCCTGGTCGACCAGCGAGTGCAGGTTAGCAGAGATCAATGTCGATACCTTCTGAAGCAGGGTTGCCATTTCGAGATACCTCCTTTAGTTGGTTCTCAGTATGATGCCATCTCCATTTGGCGGCCAGAGCTGGTGTGCGCTGGCCCCGCACGTGCTTGCCTATTACCCTCACCGTACTCTACGTGCCTCGGCCACGGAAGTTGCACGGGCGGAACCTACACGGACAGAGTGGGAATCCCAGCCCCCTAGGGCGTCGCAACCGTGTGGGGGGCGGCTATCGCTGCGGTCAAGCCGTTGTTCCGCTCGAAAACCCTCGGTGCGCCGCAGCCCCGAACACTCATGATTTGGGCATTGGCAAAGTACGCGAAGTCGAAGTCCGTCATCTCCCCTGCTTTCTTGCCCGGGATCGGCATCAAGCGTGCCGTGAGAGGCTTCTCGCATACCAGCGAGAGCGTAGCCACATCCAACAGGATTCCAGCTAGCTCCTCAACCTCCACATCTCCGGGCAGGGGAATCGTGTCCAGCCCAGTTCCGCAGACGCTCGAGTAGAGCAACAGACTATCGATTGTGAAGAGGTCCTCCGTGGTGCGATGGGCCAGAGTGTGATCCTCAAGCACGGGCAGCATCACGCCACAAAAGCCACAGGGTGTGAAGTCCGCCTTCTCAATAGCCTGTTTGATCAACGCGACGGCGAAAAGCGTGCCACTGCCCCCGAAGCGGTCGATTCCCAGTCCCTCGATGGCCTGCCCGATGCTGCGCGCTGCCACGGGGAACGGCGCCAAGGAGAAGTCGATTCCACCATACGCGAACCCGAAGTCGGCTTCGAGACTCCTGCAAACCTGCTCGATGGCCTCTGCCTCGTGTTCGATAGCGTCAACCAGTCGCTGGTTGGCCTCCGCAAGGCCTGTGACCCCGGTCAGGGCCTTGACGGCCAGGTCCGCCGCCTCAGTGGCGATGGTGAAGCCGGTCTCGGGCGCTTGATGGTACGCAACAGGGAAGAATGGTGAGCCAGGTCCGCAATCGGCCAGCACGGCCAGCCGGAGGTTGCCGAAGCCGTCTGGAGTCAAGTGAGCTATTTCGGAGATGAGCCCGGCGCACCTGGCGATCGCCTGCAGGTTGATGCCCGCCTGCTGTGATGCCACAAGCACTGACGCAAACACCGCGTCGGTGGCCTGGATAACAGCAGGGATGACGTCAATGAAGGACAGGTCGCAATCAGTGTCCGTAGCCAGGACCGGCCCTATGGAACAGTAGTCGAGACCGTGCTCCTGACATAGGGACTGGAGTTCCCGAGCAAAGCGCGGTGCGCTCGCCGCTCCGCGATCTCGCAGGAGCAGCGGGAATGGCTGCGTCGCCAACCTTGTGGTCTGTACTTCGTAGCCCGCGTTCTCGAAGCGCGAGCGGGCCGTTCGCTGGAACGTCTCAAGCGTGCAGAACTCGCCTGAATCCAGCGGATATCCCAGATTGGTGCCGATCGTCACCGAGCGGATGCGCACAGGTTCCTCCCGTACGTCAGCGCGAATTGGCGCCAGTAACGCCGGTCCATCATACCTGCAAATGGGTGCAGCGACAAGCCTCTGGTGCAGCTATCATCCTGCAAGGTCGCCGTGGCAAGAGCTCTCGGGCCATAGGATTCGGTTGGGACGACGACCTGGGATGCGGCCCCGGTAGGCCCGCAGGGGGGCGGCGGGAGAGAGCCTAGGGTCTTGAGGATGGTGGAAGTGGGGCTAGTGAGCGGGTTCCCTAGACGAAGCGACATCGGGATCGATGACCGCGACGACTTCATCCTGGGCGATTTGATCCCCGGAAGATGCTAGTACCTCGCGCACTACGCCGGAGCGTGGAGCTCGGAGCTCTAGATTCATCTTCATAGATTCGAGGATCGCTACCAGGGCATGCTCCTCAACATAGTCCCCCTCGCACACCAACGACTCGATGAGTAGTCCGGGAAGGGGAGCCCGCAATTCCACGACGATGGCGGGCCGGCCATCCGGCCAGGTGCGCGGTGCGCCGAGCCGCTCAAGGTCAGAAGCCGCTGGTCCGGCGGCCCAGTGACCGCGTTGAAGCCGGGCACGGTACGGACGCCGCCCGACTATGACGTTCGCAACACCGCTGCCGCTGTTCGAAACGTGCACCTCGTACGATCGGTTGTCGATCAGCAGCGAGTACTCGCCGTTGCCGTCCAAATGCCACAAGTCGACGTTGTGTGGTCGCTGGTTGACCCAGGCACGTCCCAACAGACCGATCTCGATCTCAAAGACGTCGCCATCGACCGTGACCGTGTACTTCACAGAGCTACTCTCGATGGTTCTGCAAGTGCCACCGACCCAGCATCTTCCAGTGGCTCGTTCTGTCCGGCCGGGATTGCTCCGTTCTCCGTTGTCGGTGATCGTCGAGTGCGGCAGCGAGAGCTGCTGCCATCCGACGATCTGCATCGGCCGCCCAATTGGTCGGTACTCCGTTGCCACCTTCCGTGCCTGCCCCCCGCAGCTTCTCCTCGACAAAGCCAGTATGGAACTGCCCACCCAGAAACCGCGTGCTGTCCATGAGTGCCCGGTAGAGCCTCAGGTTTGTGGTGACCCCGCCGATGTGGTACTCTTCCAGGGCCCGACGCATACGTACGATCGCCACACCCCGGGTCTCGCCCCAGGCGATCAGCTTCGCGAGGAGCGGGTCATAGTGGGCCGTGATCTCGAGCCCTTCGGCAATGCCACTATCCACGCGAATACCAGGGCCCCCTGGCACCCGCAGGCGGGAAATCGTGCCAACGCAAGGAGCAAAGCCCTTGTCAGGATCCTCCGCCAGCACGCGGCACTCCAGAGCCCACCCTCTGCTCTCGACGTCGGACCTGGCGTACTGGAGCTCGCGGCCTGCCGCGATACGAATCTGCTCCTTCACGATGTCCACCCCAGTAATCGCCTCGGTGACTGTGTGCGCCACCTTGAGCCTTGGATCCACCTCCAAGAACGTGAATCGGCCTTCAGGATCGAGCAGGAACTCGACGGTCCCTGCCCCCACGTAGTCCAACGCCTCCCCGATGCGGACCGCTGCACGATGGATCCGCCCACGAAGCGATTCGTCTAGCGCCCGGGAGGGGGCCTCCTCGATCAGGGTCTGATGGCGGTGTTGAATGGAGCATTCGCGCTCGCCCAGATGGATCACATGACCGTATAGATCACCCAGCAGTTGCACCTCGATGTGCCGGGCGTCTTCAACAAGACGCTCGATGTAGAGCCCGGGATCTGCAGAGTCGTCCCTCACCCTCTTCCGGGCGTCCCGAATAGCAGCCTTCAATTCCTCGGCCGACTGGGCTGCACTGATGCCCACGGGGCCGCCCGCGGCGACAGGCTTCAGCATCACCGGGTAGCCCATCCCATCAGCCGCGGCGAGCAGCTGCTCGTCGTCCAGGCCGACCTCCGACACCTCTGCCACCGGAATGCCCAGTTGGCACGCCACGTCGCGGGCGACCAGTCTGTCGACCAGCAACTCTAGCGTCGCCGGGCGAGGCCCTATGAACGTCAGCCCGGCGTCTGCGCAGTCTTGCGCGAGAGTCGCCGATGCGGCGAGGAAGCCATAGCCAGGGTGCACAAAACGAGCACCTGATCGCTGCGCCGCGTCAAGGATGCGATCGCCGCGCAGGTAGCTCTGAACGGCTGGGGGAGGCCCGATGCAATAGGCCTCATCGGCATAGCGCACGTGCGGTGCCCCTCGATCAGCCTCGGAGAAGACCGCGACCGTTCTCAGGCCAAGTTCGCGGCAGGTCCGTAGCACGCGGACCGCGATCTCTCCCCGATTCGCTACCAGTACCTTGTCAGGCATCGTGGTGCAGTTCCGTTGACCTCACCTGTCCGCGTGAGCGTATCGTTCGCCGTCGCGAGAGCGGGTGCACGCGTGCATCAGCAACGAACCGGGGGGCCGTCGCCGTTCTGGTCGTGCGACTACAGCGGTATGATGCCGTGCTTGCGCGGTGGCCGCTGGACCCGCTTGTCCCGCAGCATCTCCAGCGCCTGTATGATCCGCGGTCGCGTCTCTCTCGGCGCAACCACGTTGTCCAGGTAGCCGCGACCGGCCGCCACGTAGGGATGGGCGAACTCCTCTCTGTACTGCTGGACGAGTGTCTCTCGCATCACCTCCGGGTCGTCAGCCTCCTGGAGATCGCGGCGGAAGATGATGTTCACCGCGCCCCGCGGCCCCATCACGGCGATTTCTGCTCCCGGCCAAGCAAGGCAGATGTCCCCGCGCAGCGCCTTGGAACTCATCACGATGTACGCGCCTCCATACGCCTTGCGGGTAATGACCGAGATCTTCGGCACGCTCGCCTCAGCGTAGGCGAAGATCATCTTGGCGCCGTGACGAATGATGCCTCCGTGTTCCTGCTCGAGTCCGGGCAGGAACCCGGGCGTGTCGACGAGGGTTACCAGCGGGATGTTGAAGGCATCGCAGAACCGGATGAAGCGGGCTCCCTTGTCAGCCGCGTCAATGTCAAGCACCCCGGCCAACACGGGCGGCTGTTGTGCGACGATGCCGACCACGTGACCGCCCATCCGCGCGAACCCGACCATCAAGTTTGTCGCGAATCGCTCGTGGACCGGGAAGAAGGCTCCTCCGTCCACTATCCTCGCGACAATCGCCCCCATATCGTAGGGCTCCGAGGGGTCCTGAGGGACCAAGGTATCCAGCACATCGTCGGTGCGATGCGCTGGGTCTGTCGTGGATGCGTACGGTGGATCCTCAGCGTTGTTCGCTGGCAGATAGGACAGCAGCTCCCGTACGAGGTCGAATGCCTCCTGCTCACTGGCAGCGACGAAGTGGGCCACGCCGCTCTCCCGTGCGTGGGTGTCAGCCCCTCCTAGTGCCTCGGCCGTGACTTCCTCCCGCGTCACCGATCGGATCACGTCTGGCCCCGTGATGAACATCCGGCCCGTCCCCTGTACCATGAACACGAAATCGGTGAGGGCCGGTGAGTATACCGCCCCACCGGCGCACGGCCCAGCTATGACGGAGATCTGCGGAACCACGCCAGACATGATCGTGTTGCGGTAGAAGATCTCTCCATAAGCGTTGAGCGAGTCGACGCCCTCCTGTATCCGCGCCCCCCCCGAGTCGTTGATCCCAATAATCGGCGCGCCGTTCTCGAGCGCTAGATCGAGCAGTTTGCAGACCTTCTGGCCGTGGACCTCACCCACTGAGCCGCCCATGACGGTGAAGTCCTGCGCGAAGACGTAGGCCTTTCGACCGTCGATCTCACCCCACCCCGTGATCACGCTGTCCCCCAGCGACGTGCGCGCATCAAGGCCGAATTCAGTGGCCCTGTGGGTGACAAAGGGGTCAAGCTCGTGGAACGTGTCTCGATCCAACAACGCGTGGACTCGCTCCCGGGCCGTGAACTTGCCCCTGGCACGCTGACGCTCTATGCGCTCGTGTCCGCCACCCAGAGCCGCCTGGAGACGCATCTCCTCCAGGCGTTCAAGGGGCGTTTCTCTTGCGAGGGACGTCATTCCAGGTGATCCTCGCTTACTCGCTGAGCCCGCGGGAGAAAAGGTACCGCAGCGCCCGCAACACGAACGAACGCACCATCGCGTAGACCTGCAGCAGGCGATAGCGGAGGGTTTTCCCGAGGCTCGGCGGAGGTCCGGGCAGGGGCACACTCCAACGGACAGCCGTTGCCCCCCACGTCAGGCCCGCGCCGAACCCAACGCAAACGACCAAGTCGTCGCGCTGAATGAGCCCCTCTTCGACCGCCTCGCATAGCGCGATCGGGATGGACGCCGCAGATGTGTTGCCATACCGCGCCAGGTTGCTGAAGACCAACTCGGTCGGAAGGTCCAACGCTTTCGCTGCCGCGTCCAGAATGCGCTCGTTCGCCTGATGAGGAATCAGCAAATCCAAGTCGCCTACGGTCAGACCGGCCTGCTCCAGAGCCCGTTGCGTGGCCTCGGGCATGGCTCTTGCCGCGAAGCGGAACACCTCCCGGCCCCGCATGTGGATGAAGTGTCGCCGCTCGGACACGGTCCGATGGGAGGAGGGTTCCGCGCTCCCCCCCGCCGGCATGCTGAGCAGGTCTCCACCTGATCCGTCAGACCCGAGGACTGTGGAGAGAACACCGCCCTCAGAATCGTCGCGCCTGAGGACAACCGCCCCAGCTCCATCGCCGAACAACACGCACGTTGCGCGGTCTGTCCAGTCGGTAATGCGCGAGAGCGTCTCCGCCCCTATCACGAGCGCGGCGCCCGTTCTGCCCACACCGTCCTTGGCCGAGAGCATATCGGCGGCCACGCCGAGGGCGTAGACGAAGCCGGTACACCCGGCCGAAAGATCGAACGCTGCGGCGTGCGTGGCCCCCAGCGCGTCCTGGACAAGACACGCTGTGGCTGGGAAGATATAGTCCGGCGTGGCTGTGGCAACGATAATGAGATCGAGCTCCGCTGGGCTAGCTCCGGCGGCCGCAAGGGCTTCCCACGAGGCCTGGATCGCCATGCTCGACGTCGTCTCGCCATCAGCCGCAATGCGCCGCTCGGAGACGCCGGTTCTGGTGATGATCCACTCATCCGACGTGTCAACCCTCTGTGCGAGGTCAGCGTTGGTGAGCACCCGCTCCGGGACATACTTGCCCCAGCCGACGATGTGCGCAGGAGACATTATTCACCGCCATCCCAACGCCCTAAAACCAGGCAGGCGTTGTGTCCACCGAACCCAAACGAGTTTGAGAGGACAGTCCGCGGCCTCAAGAGCCTCGGTTTGTTCGGAACGTAGTCAAGGTCACATGCCGGATCAGGGTTCTCGTAATTGATCGTGGCGTGCACCCACCCGGTCCCCAGGCTCTTGACACAAACCACGGCTTCCACGGCGCCCGCCGCGCCGACCAGGTGACCGAGCATCGACTTGGAGGAACTCACAGCTAGGTCGTAGGCGTGCGCTCCGAAAACGCGGTGAATCGCCTGGGTCTCCACGGGATCGTTCAGGGGCGTGCTGGTGCCGTGGGCGTTGATGTAGTCAATCTCTTCCGGGGCTGCTCCGGCATCCTGAAGAGCCGCCACCATCGCTCGTGCTGCCCCTTCGCCCGTCTCGTCGGGAGCCGCGATGTGGAATGCGTCGGATCCTGCTCCGTAGCCGAGCAACTCGGCACGGATGGTCGCTCCGCGCTCTTGCGCGTGATCAAGGCTCTCTAGGACGAGCACACCAGCCCCCTCCCCCAGGACGAAGCCATCCCGCTCGGCGTCAAACGGCCGACTCGCCCGTTGGGGTTCGTCGTTGCGCGTTGATAGTGCACCCATGTTGCTAAGCGCGGCGACGGAGAGCGGATGCATGCCGGCCTCGCTGCCGCCGCAGATCATGGCATCTGCATCCCCTCGCCGTATGACCGCCGCAGCCTCGCCTACGGCTTGGTTGCCGGTTGCACAAGCGGAGCTCACGGCGAAATTGACGCCCTTCAGCCCGTGTTCCATGGCGATCAGTGCCGAAGCAGCGTTGGGCATCAGGGCAGTCACCATAAAGGGGCTAACGCGCCTTGGACCTCGCTCCAAGTAGGCATCGTACCCCGCGATCAGCGCCCCCACGCCACCGATACCAGAGCCGAATACCACACCCGTCCGTTCGGCCTTAGGGCTATCGCGGCCAAAGTCGCATCGAGCGTCGTCTACCGCCTCCCGTGCGGCGGCCAAGGCCATCATGCTGAACCGATCATTGCGGCGCACGAGACGCCGCCCCAGCAGGGCCTCGGCATCGAAGTCCTTGACCTCGGCGGCAATCTGCACGTCTAGACCTGATGGATCGTACTGGCGGATGCGATCGATCCCGCTCCGCCCAGCGAGGAGGCCCTCCCAGGTGGTCTCTGTGTCGTTTCCCAAGGGTGTGACCACACCCAGACCGGTAATCACAACGCGTCTTCTCACAAGCATGCCTCCCTGCACAAGAGATGATGTCAGAACCGGTGTCCCCGGCTCTCTACCGACGGCGGTGGTGCCACTGAGCTGTGCACCACAGCCTGCGCAATGCCTCAAGCACTGCGTGACACCTCAAGATGTTTAACACCTTCGCATTCGGAGCGTCACGCTCGAAAAGCCCCCAACCGGGTGGTTGAGGGCTTCGCACGCTCCGCTCCCAAACGACGCTATCGCAAGTGCCAGCCTCACTGAGGCTAGACGTCAAGGTTGCGTACCTCCTTGGCGTGTGTCTGAATGAAGCGGCGGCGCGGGGGGACACTCGCGCCCATCAGCATATCGAAGGTGTGGTCGGCCGCTGCGGCGTCGTCGATGCTCACCCGCAGCAATGTACGACTCTCGGGATCGAGTGTCGTCTCCCAGAGCTGCTCCGGGTTCATCTCACCGAGCCCCTTGTACATCTGGATCGATACTCTCCGACTGCCCAGCTCGTCCAGAATCTCAAGCCGCTCCTTCTCAGAGTAGGCATACCGTTCGTCCCGCCCTGCAGCAATTCGATAGAGCGGAGGTTGCGCGATGTAGAGATGCCCCGCCTCGATCAGGGGCTGCATGTATCTAAAGAAGAACGTCAGCAGCAGGGTGCGAATGTGTGCCCCATCGATGTCAGCATCGGTAAGCAGAATCACCCGGCCATAGCGCAGTCCATCCAGGTCGAACTGCGGCCCGATGCCGGTTCCCAACGCCGATATCAGTGCACGTACTTCATTGTTCTTGAGGATTCGATCCAGTCGCGCGCGCTCGGTGTTCAGGATCTTTCCACGCAGGGGCAGGATGGCCTGAAACTCGCGGTCACGTCCCTGCTTGGCACTCCCGCCAGCGCTGTCACCCTCC
>JASFVG010000056.1:0-15421 GCA_050049955.1 Anaerolineae bacterium
GTGCGCTATGCTCGGGCTGGGCACGACTTCCCGTTGCTTTTCAGTCCTTATACGGACGATTGTCGAGTTCTGCGAGGCCGAGGAACCGTGCTGGGATGCGTGGAGGATATCGACCTGGAAGAGGTGGACGCGGAGCTCCATCCGGGTGACCTTATCTGCCTGTACACAGATGGGATCACGGATGCGAACTCGACTGCCGGCGAGTTGTACGGCTTGGAGCGCCTTCGGGAGGCGATCTGTGCCACCGATGGGCTAAGTGCTTCAGACGCCTGCGACTTCATCCTTGACAGCGTCGATCGCTTTCAGGCTGGGACGCTGCAGTATGACGATATGGCCTTGCTGGTGGTGAAGCTGTCCTAGGCGGTCAACTAGCCTACGCTAGCGGGTGTCGCTATTTCGCGCCCCCGGCTTGGTCCGTCTCGACCTCCCGGACGACCTTGATCGTCACATCGGCAAGGAGCGCCGCCATAGCGCCCAGCGCGGCTAGCACCGGGTGTACCAGACTCACGGCCCCTCCGGCCACGACGCCTGCTGTGAGTGGGATCTCAAGGAGAGGCCGGCCTTCCTTGTTGAGGATGATCAATCGTCGTACGTTCCCCTGCTCAATCAGGTCCTCGACGCGCTCGATCAGGTCCCGACCGGCAATCCTAAATTCCTCAACGAGAGGCCGTTTCTCATTCGCTTCGCTTGCCACGGATAGTCCCCCTTTTCTGTGTGCCTTACCCCACGCCTTAGAGGTGTGCGCGGCACTGTCGCAACCGACATCCTAGCCTGTATACGGAGAATTGGCGTTGGGGTTGCGGGCGAAGGGTGTGAGGTATAGGGATATGGTTCGTGTAGTCAGTCCACCACACCCACCCCAATACACTATGCGTATTCCCTATGGGCCTGTGGTTCGTTGACGAAGAGCAGGACAACGAGTCCGACCGCCAGAAAGGCTATGACGGGGAGGATAGCCACACGCTGGCCAAGCTGTTCCGCCAGCGCAGCGCCGCGCTCGTGAGCTTTGAACCAGAGGAAGGCCGCCGCATCTCCCCGAGCCTGGAACCAGAGGGCTGCCTCTGCTGCCACCAGGCCGTAGATCGTCGGCCCGATGAACGACGAAGTGCGGCCAGCGACGGCGAAGAAGCCGTAGAACTCCGCGCTCTGACCTGGGGGGCTGAGTACGGCGATCATACCGCGGCTCACGGATTGGACAGCCGAAAGGGCACATCCTGCAACGCCACCGATGACGAAGAACCCCAGCACCGACTCGTTCAGGAACAAACCAACGACGGCGCCCAGCATCATCAGGATGAATAGGATCAGCGTCCGCTTGTTGCCGATTTCCTGAGTGAGCACGCCCGAGACGTAGGAGCCTACGACGCTGGTGACTTGAATGATGACCATGAACACAATGAGCATCTGCTGCTCCAGGCCAAACATGACAGCGCCAAAGATCGCTGCGAAGTTAATGGTCATAAGGATGCCATCATTGTAGATCAAGAAGGCGGCCATGAACTTGATGAACTCGCGGTGGTGCCTCACGGTGCGGAACGTCAGCCGCAACCGCTTTAGCGCCACGCTCAGGTAGGTCTCGCCGGGCGCCATGGGCTGGTGTTGGGCGCGCTCGCGCAGCCAGAGGAAGAGGGGGGAGGCGAACAGGGCGAAGTACAAGGCCGTGATGACGAGCGAAAGCCGAACGATCGTGGTGCCGTCGATCACCGTGACGAGGACCAGTACGAGAAGGAGGCAGACGATGCCCCCGACCAGGCCGATGGCCCAGCCATTGCCTGAGACACGGCCTGTCTCCTCGCGATCGGCCACCTCCGGCAACAGGGCGTTGTAGAAGACCTGTCCCCCGCGGTAGCCGATCTCCGCCACGATGAAGATCAGCATGCCAGCCAGCACGTCTCCCTGCCGGACGAAGAAGAGGGTCGCAGTAGCGAGGCAGGCCAGAGCAGTGAAGAATAGCAGGAAGCGCTTCTTCCGTCCGGCGAAGTCGGCAATGACGCCAAGGACCGGCGAGATGACGGCAACGACGAGCATGGCGATGCCCACGGAAATGCCCCACAGCCGAGAGCCCTCCACTCCGCCCACCACGTGTTCCTTGAAGTAGGCCGCGTAGATGGCTAGCAGCACGACAGCGGCGTAGGCCGAATTGCCGATGTCGTACGAATACCAAGCCAGGCGGGATCGCGTCTCCTGGCGGTCTATGTGTGGGAAGAGAGCTTTGAGAACAGTAGCCATAGCGTGTCCTCCGCGATCAACGGACTATCTGGGCCCGTCCGCGCATGCCACTGGCAGCTGTGCCAACCTGACTGGGCCTGCTGCCCAACGTATGCACTATAACCCGCAATGCGGCGTGTAGACACGGTTGAAACCGTCACTCGGCATGTTGGAGCACACGGCCGCGATCAGGCCTAGGCTCGACGCGCGCGCAATTACTGTCGGCGCAGTGGCTGCGCAGGGGTGTGGTCGCATTGCAGACGGCATCACGACAACTGAGCAGGTCGTTTGGCCCGGGGTGCAGGCAGGTTGTGCCAACACCCAGCCAAGCCGGCCCTAGGAACAGGAAAACCGCGTGCGCCTCAGCGGCACACGCGGCTCTCTGTCTGGTTGCCAGCCTCTCCGCGACTAGAGAGGGGCTGGCCGGGCTAGCGACTAGAAGTCGTAGTGCTCCCCCAGAGGCACGACGTCGATGGCTCGCGGCCCCTTGGGGCTGTCTTCGATGCCGAACTCGACCTTCTGACCCTCTCGGAGCGTGCGGAAGCCCGATGTCTTGATTGCGGAGTGGTGCACGAACACGTCGTCGCCCTCATCGGGCGAGATGAATCCGTATCCCTTCTCATTGCTGAACCACTTGACCTCGCCCGTCTGCTTCTCTTGCTTCTCGTCCATCTCTGCTCTATCTACTCCTTGTGCTGACTATGCTGTCACTATGCTATGCGGGAACGGTAGCTACAAAACAACTGCCCAGACTGACGGCATCCGGGCAGATTGATTATCACTACCTGATCGTACCGCGTCTTGAGGCCCATTATACACTCTTCCACGCGTACGTCAAGTCGTGCGGTGCCCGGTACGCGGGTGGCTGCGGAGCCCGGGCGAGCAGGTCACCACTGGCAAAGCGGGATCGACCACCGAGGCTCGAGTCTCACCCCCCAAAGGACTGGGCCGCAGACCCATCGCTAGTCGGCCGTGGCACGCAGCACCAGGGCAATATGGTCGCCCCAACGACGGAACGGCCAACGTGTCCTTAGCCTGCACTCCCAGGCTTCAAGCCGGTCGAAGAGGCAGCGCCGCGTGCGATAGAGGTCGTCCAGGTAGGGTGGGGGCAGGAGCAGCGGCAGGGCCATGGCCACATCGATGTGGAAACCATCGCTAAATGCGCGTCTCACATCGGCCAGAGAGAGGTACCGGGTAGCTACGGTCACCTCACTACCCTCAAGCCCGGCGACGGGCGCGGTTTGCCACCCACGGCGTAGGCGCCGGAAAGCGATTGCCGGTTGTCCGTGCAGGGAGAACCAGGCGATCTCAAATGGACACCAGCGAGCCATCACCGTGCAGACAAAAGCCCCACCAGGCTTCAGCAAGCGCCTGAGGGCGATCCCCAACCGCTCGAGTCGTGGTTCGCAGTTCAGAGCGCCAAAGCTGGCGTACGCGCCGTCAAAACGCTCCCTGGGGCGCAGGGCAGCCAGGTCACCGGCCGGGAGGCAAAGGGCGGTGACGCGGTTGGTGAGCCCAGCATCGCGCGATCGCCTTGCCGTAAGGGCGGCCATGTTGGGCGAGATGTCCGTCGCGAGGACGTGACGGCAAGCTTCCGCCAGCGCCACGGCCTCCTCACCCGTGCCGCAGCCGATCTCGAGAAGACGGCTGCCCGGCGGGAAGGTTGCCTCCAGCAGCTTCAGGCTCTGCCCGCGCATCCAGTTCATCATCGTATTGCCGCCAACGCCGTAAACGGAATCGTAGTGGGGTGCAACCACGTCGAAAGCTCTCGACGTCTCGATGTAAGTACGTTTCATCTGGCGACCAAGATTCCAGGATGCATTGCGGGCCGGGCGCAGGTCAGAAGGTGCCCGCGCGAGATCCAATCGTAGACAAAGGCGCGGCTACTCCCAACCGGGGAGTTGCAGACATCTGCGTGAACTGGATTGACCCGAGTACCCGCAATTGGCCGCCAGGCAAGCTTGGGAGCCCAGGTTAGAATAGACTCAGGCCTGACCCCGGGAACTGGTGGCCCGCCTCCTGCGCGGTCAAGCTGGCGCGAAGTCATGCTCACGGCGCGGCCTCGAGCAAGGTGAGAAAGTCGAATTGGCGCAGGAATTGCTCCTCCTCCAATCGCAGCCCCTTCGCCTGCCAAATGTGCACCTTCTTGGCCGAAGAGGGCGCAGCTAAGCTCAGGCACTCGGGCCCGACAAGGGTCTCGAACGCCTCACCGAGCTGGACCGTCACCCAGTCGGCAGGGAGGTAGTCGAGAGCCACCACGGTCACTTGGTCGAGATCTGGAATGCCCCAGATGCGGTACTGTCCCCATGAGGTGGTGGCCGGACGCGCGGCGTAGTAGCGGACTTTGGCCGCCACACTATAGTCGATGGCAAACACCGGCCCCGTACCCTCGGCAATGCGCCGGCCGATCGCGGGCCAGCCGGCAGCATCGTGTAGGATTTCAGGCACGTGACTGCTGCTGGGTAGCCTCGATGGTGCAGCAAGGTCTGCCACGGTGCCAACACCGTATAGGCCCGTCGCGAGCAACCCCACCAGAAGGAAACCGGCCAGGAGCCGGCGATGCCCGCCACTCAGATCGGGGGGCAGGCGCGTTCCGGCAAGGATGAGCAGCGGTACCATCCCAGTCGTGAGGTTGCGAGGGCTGTTCGCGGGACTAAGTGCCACAGGCACGAGCTGGAACAGAGCAGCCAGGCTCAGGAGGCGCTCCGCGGGATTGCGGACCCGGCCTAGCCCCAGCGAGGCTATGAGGCAAAGTGGGGGCGTGAGGTAGACCCAGGCGTGGCGGGCGTTGCCGACTAGGCTGGGAACACCGATGATAGCCCGCGTCGCGTGGCTGAACTGCCAACGGAAGGAGGCCCAGTCGTGGACGCCGTTCCAGATTAACACAGGGAGCAGGCCGAGACATCCGACTAGGACGCCGACCCACAGAGAGTCAGTCCGCACGAGGTGCCGATGGTCGATCAGCACCGCTAGAATGAGCGCGGCGCCGAAAGCGTAGGCACTGTACTTCGTGTTGAACAGGGCGGCGAGGGCGACGCCGAGCGCGATTCCAGCGTCCATCCCACCGCTCCCGGTTGCCAGCCGCCAGAAGGCGAGAATGCTGATGAGCACGAGAACTAGGAAGAGCACATCTGTGTAGACGAAGCGTGAGGTAATGAGGTAGGGCGCAGCCACGGCGATTGTCGCTGATGCCCACAGGCCCGCTCGGCGCGAGACAAGCCTCTGGCCGACCTGGTAGGTCAGGAATACGCATCCGGCACCGAGCAGGGCGTTCAGCCAGCGAATCCCCCAAGCCCCGGAACCTGCCAGCGCCCGGCCGGCCCGCACCAAAAACGCTACACCAGACGGGTTGTCATAGTAGGCCCAGTCCAGGTTTCTCGACCACAGCCAATAGTAGCACTCGTCGCCTATCAAGGGAACGCGGCTCAGATCCACGAATCGCAGGAGCAGGGCCACACCCAGGACTGGGACCAGGGCCCAGGCGATGGGGACGTGCATGGATAGCCCGGGGCGGCGGTCGGCTGCGTCGCTCATAGGCTGCCGGGTGTGGGCCCGAAACGCTGCGATCCCCGCACTGGCCAGGACCGCGGCCAACGGTCAAGACGTACCGCGCTTCGCGCGACGCGGTCGGACATGCTCCGCGTACCACCGGTCGCACTGTCCACGCGGATGGTGTAGGTGTAGAAATCCCGCGGTGCTTCGACCCGTACGTCAATCCCGGACCAGGAGAGCGTGTAGATGCCCAGCCAGTTGTACTGGTTGTAGCGCTCCCGACCAATGTAGCCGGGCTGCCCAGAGTCAGCCTCCACGCAGAAGGCAACCGCGTATGCCGGCGCTTCCCAGCATCCGAATGGTGCCGCTGACTCCCGCCAGATGCCGACCGTTGCCCCATCTTCTCTGACGCCTGCCGGAGTCCGGTACTGGTCGAACGCGCGGGCTCCCTGCTCGTTCATCAGGTAGGCTCGGTCCCAGTTCGCGTTCAGGCCGCGGAAGTCTACCTTAACGTCGATTATGTCCGGTGGGCCTATCGTGTAGGTGAAGACAACTGTGCCCAAGGGAGGGACGTCCTGGTACTTGAGACGCAGGAATTGCACCGGGCGATCGGCTACATCAACCCAGTAGGTCTTCACAAGAGTGGCCTGGCCATCCTGCTCAGCCAGCGACGTGTCGGCATGTCTGGAATTGTAGGCCACGCCATCCGCTTCGATAATGGGCAGTCCAAATCCGTAGCCTTCCTCAACCAGCTCGCGGCGACGATGGACCAAGACCAACCCTTTCTGCAGCGAGGCGATCTTGCCGATGTGAGGCCGGGTATTGGCATACAACCGGATGGCCAAGTCTCGGTCGAGTGGAACGGTGAGACGTTTCGGCGTGGAAGCCAGCAGATCGTGCACGTAGAGCGCAAGACGCGGGTCGAAGCGTTCCCGGACGCCCCAAAGAAGGAGTAGCGCGAGTACCAGCACCAGGATCAGAAACCGGAATCGGCTTCTCACGGGACAGCCCCCGTGTGTTGGGGGTCACGGTGAAACATGGGCCAATCGCAGCGACCCAGTGCACCGACACTGCGTAACAGATGGATACCGTTGTCGGCCCCCACCACGATGTCGGCGCGACCATCCGTGTCGAGGTCCCCCACCCAAGGCGACGAGAAGACAGGTGCGTTGAGAGGATGGGGAAAGCCGGGCAGCAGGGTGCCGTGCAGCGTCCATCCGTAGAGATTCCCATCCTTTGAGCCTACGACCACGTCGAGCCGATCATCACCGTCGAGATCGCAGAGCGCGGCCGAAGAGATGATCTGGTCGCCTACCTGAACAGGCCACCCGGGCAGCAAGGTCCCGGTGTGGTCCCAGATGTACATTCGTCCATCCCAGCTGCCTACGGCGATCTCGAGGTGCCCATCACCGTCCAAATCGGCCACCGCGGGGGAGGCCTCGATCGAGTGGATGTTGCCCCCGGGTGGATGAGGTGTGGGAGTGGGGCCGGCCGCGGGACCAAGCGTGCGCACGGGAAAGCCAGCCCGCTCTCGCCCATTCGTGGCCACCGCGTGCAGGAGTCCCGAGTCGTCACCGAATACGATCCAGGTCTCCCCGTCGCCGTCGAAATCGACAAGTGCCGGTGATGAGTCCGAGTCGCGGGGCAGCTCTGATGGGAAGCTGGATAGCGAATCCCCGTCCAGAGACCAGGCAGTCATCCAGCCGCGGGAGACGTCGCCTCTGGTGAGGGAGGTGATAGCGATCAGCCGGCCGTCCGAGGCCGCCGTGGCGTCCGCCCATCCTCTCATCGGCTGTGGCCAGCCAGGAGCGTTCCGACCGGCGGCAGTCAACACGTGCATCTGGGCTTCCCCGCCCACGGCAATGAGACGGCCCTCGAGCACCGTGGGCGAAGACCAAATCTGGTGGCCCAGGTTGACGGGAAACCCTGCAACGGGTGAGCCATCGTGATTCCACGCGTAGACCAATCCCCGGTCTGAGCTCACCACGATTTCCATGCCACCATCGGCATCCAGGTCGACCAGGGCCGGGGACGAGAAGAAGCCTTTTCGGCTCCGTTTGGGCCAACCTCCGCAATCGTTGAGCTGCCCGTCTAGCAGATAGAAGTGCCCATCCCAGGAGCCGACCGCAATCTCCATCTTGCCATCCTCCTCGAAGTCCCAGGCGACTGGCGAGGATATGACGGGATCGTTCGTCGGCTTGAAGCGATGGCTAGGTGCCAAGTTCGTCGACTGCCTGACAACGGCGCGGCAACCGACCAGGGCCAGGGCGAGAATAGCCAGCAGGGCCAGCCTGTGCAGTGCGGCGCATTTGTTTGTCATGGCTTTGTCGACGGCCGCCAGTGGTCACTTGGACCTCGCAAGGAGATCTGTGCGCTGAGCAGGCCAAAGACGACACTCGCGAAGAAGCTATTGGACACGTACAGAGCGATGTCGAACACGTTGGTGACGAGCATAGCGGTCCAGGCCGGCCACGCGGCCGACACAGGATGGAGCAGCCCTGTTAGCCCAAGCCACACCCAGAGTGCAGCCCCCGGCAGCCCAAGCTCTGCCGCGGTGAGCAGGGGGACATTGTGGACGGTTCGGGAATTCGGCTCAAGGGCGCGGACGGCGACGAGATAGTTGTTGGCACCCACGCCGCGCCACGGATGCTGCCTGATGAGCTGGATGGCAAGGCTGAGGTCCTGCTGCCGCTCGCGTATCGAGCGGGCCTCTATCGGTGTCTCTAGATGGAAGAACCGGCTGGCGACCAGATCGTGGTGGAGGAGGAGGAAGACAGCTGCAGCAAGGACGGGCACCAGGAACTGGCTGCGCCGTAGAGGCGCTCGCTCGTTCTGTGAACGCCCTGCCTGCTGTTTCCCGATGGTCCGTCTAAGGAACCAGAGCAAGAGACCCATTGCGAACGCAAGCCAGGCACTGCGAGAGAAAGTTGTGAGCAGTCCCAGGGCCCCAATGCTGGCAACCAGGGTGTAGCCAACCTGGCGCCAGCCGCGCGCCTCCCCGATGTCATCGGCGAGCAGAAGCAGCAGCACCGCAAGCGTGGCGCCGAGCACGCTGGGATGTCCTGTCAGCCCATAGGCTCTCAGCCACCTCCTTCCGCGTGCCCAGACTACGGCGATGCCGGACAGCTGGGGATCGAGGACAGGTTCACCCAGGAGGCTGACGCCTAGGTTGCGCTGAGAGATGAACTGACCGATCGCGACGGTGCCTTGCACCAACACGACCAGGGCTAGAGGAAGAGACAGGGCCGGCTTCTCGTTGACCACGAACAGGTAGATCGACCAGACGAGGGCCAAGCTGAGAAGGATCACCAGCGTACGGTGGTCGATGGTCAGCTCCAGGCTGAACACCATGATAGCCGTTAGCCCCAGAAGCGGAAGTGCGACGCCGGCTCTGCCCCAAACCCAAGGTCGACGTGGGCACTCCAGCAGGCGCGCAAGGGCCCAGGTGAGGCCAAGGGAAGCTGGCATCAAGCTCAGTGGCCCAGCCGCCAGCGGAGGCTCGGCAAGGTCAAAAAGGGTGACGAAGGGTAGCCACGCGAATGGCCCTCTGTTCAACGAGGGCGCCACCAGAGCCAGGATCACGACAGCCGCGAACTGAATGCGCGCGAGTCGGCTGGTCACCACGTGGAGCGTAGGCCTGCGAAATCCGTGCCTCTTCAACGCGTCGCGCTGACCGGGCTCGGAGTAGCTCATCTCACGGTTCCAGAGCAGGACGGAATCGCGACCGTGAGAGCCCTGGCAATCGGGCGTACGCGTGCACGAGCAAGCGGTCGCGCCACAGGCTTAGTTTGGCTAGCAGCCAATCCAGGGTGGGCGTGGCGTCTTGAGCCCCTAGACGCGCGTCCCTCCATTCACTATGGAACCAGCGTATCACCCTGCGATAGAAGAACGTGCTGTACCGACCTCGCTGGAAAAGCAAGCGATTCTCCGCGGTATGGATCCAATCGGGTACGGTCTGGTCATCACAAACCAGCCGGTCCCTCACATCTTCGTGGAAAGGTGTGCCGGGTAGCGGATAGGCGATCGTAGTACTGAATGCGTCGGGCCGAGTCTGTCGCAGCAGCGTGACCGATCGCTTCAGGTCCGACCAGCTCTCTCCGGGATAGCCAACCATCATGTAGAAGTAGGTCTCAATCCCCAACTGACGGCAGAGCCTGGCGGCGCTGCGGATCTGCTCCACTGTGATCCCCTTGTTCATGGCGTCAAGGACGGCCTGCGATCCGGACTCTGCACCGAAATGGATGCGGCGGCATTCTATGTCTCTCAGGTGGCCGGCCATCTCCTCGTCCAGAAGGTCCACTCGGCTGAGGCATTCGAACGGGATGACCCCATCCTTCTCAATCAGGGCGTCGTGCCACTCCCGGACCCAATCGCGGTCGATCCCCATCACGTCGTCCACCACGCGCACCTGGTCCGGTCGGAAGTGCTGTTTGATCTGCGCCATCTCGGCGGCGACGGAGTCGGCCGAACGGGGGCGGAAGCTGCGGCCAAAGACGCTCTTCTGACACCACTTGCAGCCGTAGGGACAGCCGCGGGTAGCGATTAGGGAGAGCGAGAAGTGGTCGTGTTTGCTCAGCCACGCCTGCCGATATCGGTCCACGTCGAGGAACTCCCGGGCTGGAATGGGCAGCCGGTCTACATCCTCGATGAGAGGGCGGGGTTCGGTGGCGACAAGCGAGGTTTCTGGGCCCCGAAAGGCTAGTCCTCGGACGCCGTTAAGCGCGCCAATGAGGCTTTCCCGGTCCCCAATCGGCGCGTCAGACATGGCCAGCAGCGGTGGGAGGATCTCGAGCAGGGTCTCCTCACCCTCGCCAACCACCACGAGATCGATGGGATGGGTGCCGTTCTTCTCGTGGAGCAGATACCGCTCAGGGCGAGCAGTTGGATCGGCGCCACCGACGATGACGGTCGGGCTCTCGCCAGAGGACGCGTGCTGTTTTGCCAGTGTTGCCAGGCGCAGCGCCGCCTGGCGGACGGTGGCCAGCACACTGAAGCCGACTACCCTCGGTCGCTCAGTCTCGAGCGCGGCCACGAACGCCTGGTCGCCTTCGGCGAACATGGCGTCGAACACCGCCACATGGTATCCGGCGTCGCGCGCCACTGCCGCCAGGTAGAGGACACCTAGCGGTAAGTACGGGGTCATCAGCTCGGACTCAACGGGGTCCTCGTAAAGGAAGAGCGGGTTAACCAGCAATACATCGGCCATGAAGATGATCCTCGTAGGCAGGCAGGCGATCTCGATCCACCAAACGGCCTCTGGTGCGCTATGAGCGTTCCAGACGTCGCAAGCGTTCGCTGAACGCCTGCAGGACACGCTGCTCGTTGCTTCGGAAATGGCCCTTGCAGTGATCCTCGTCGAAAGAAGCTGTCGCCCCGTCCAGTCTCTGGAATCTGCGGATCTTGCGTGTTCTTTCCCACCGTTCGAGTCCAGTGCCTATCGGGGTCCTAAGCAAGCTCTCTGACAGGTAGCGAATCGAGGGTCGCCGGTCAGGCAGCGCGCCTATGGTGCGCGGCGGACCGGAGGCGTTGGGAAGGAATCGTCGTGTCCAACGATTTGCGTCGCGGATCTTTCGGTAGAGGTCGACACCAGCCAAGGGCACCATTTGTGATATTTCGTGGGCGACATACAGGTTCCGCTCCTGGAATGCTAGGGCCCTCTCGGAAAGTAGGTAGTTTGGACACACCTCGTTACCCCGGCTAGAAGCGGGCTTTACCACCAGGCCTATCACGATGGCTCTAGTGAGCCAGAGACGGCCTGTTTCGGTGATAATCAAGAAGTCGAAATCGGCGCCGGGATCCACGTTGTCCATCGTCAGGGCCCCGGTGAGGGCTACGAGGCGGACGAAGGGCAGCCGTGAAATCACCTCCGCATAGCGCATAGCCTGGGGCCACATGCGGGTCGCAACGTGGGTTCGGCGTTCACGCAGGTCGACTAGCGAGGCACGGCCTGGAAGCACATAGTAGTCGTCGTCCTGCTCAAGCTGCCCTCCTGCCCAGCGATCCGCTTGAAGAGCCCGTCTCACCAGGTCTGGAGTCGTTGCTTTGCCTACCAGGTAACGGTGAATCTGGGTGGCGGTAAGCGGGTAGTCGAACACGTCCGCGTAGGCGACCGTGCACAGGATGGCTGCACCCAGATGATCGATTCCGGGGCCTATCCAGAGCGACGCGGCCTCAGGGAGATGAGGGGGAGTACTTGGCATACCTAGGCTACACGCCATCGGCCGCTTCTTCAATAGCAGGCCAGTGTACCGGAAACGGCCCCCAGAATGCTGGTGCGAGACCATAGCGCCCTTTGGGACCGCCGCCTACCTCTGGCCAATGCGCAGACTGCATAGGCCTGACTGCAAGGCCACGCTGCCCGTGAGTATAGTGCAAGACGGTCGCTGTCGCCAACGCTGGACCAATCACCGGAACGTCTCAGCTTCCAGGCCCTCGCGATCGAGCAGCACAATGCGCTGACGGTCGATGCGTATGAGCCCGCCATCGGCGAAGGCACCCAATGTGCGGCTGATCATCTCCCGGACAGTTCCGAGTCGAGCCGCGATCTCCGACTGTGTCCAGCGCCGAGTGACCTGATCGGCGTCGGCTTCCTCTAGCAGTAGACGCGCGAGCCGCCCACGTACACTGCGCAGCGAGAGGTCGCCCACCAGGTGCGACAGGTGACCGATAGCGCTGGCCAGGCGCTGCAAGAGCCCGACTGCGAAGACAGGGTTCTCGCGAATCAGTCTATGGAGATCGTCCTTTCGCATAGCCAGTACCAGGGCCCCCTCAACCCCAACCATCGTCGCATAGCTGGCACACCCAGGCGCGAAGAGAGGGGCCACGTTGAATAAATCCCCCGGACCCAGTCGCCGCAATACCTGCTCCCGTCCGTCGGGCGACGTCAGAACCGCGCGCACGTGGCCCTCGACCACGAAACACGCTGAGTGTATCGGATCGCCCTGCAGTACAATGACCTCTTTGGGGCCATAGCGACGCGGGATCAGCTGCGGGGCGAGCCACGACAGCGTGTCGGGCGGGAGAGCCGCCAGCAGAGGTATGCTCTCGGTGCGAGGGGCCTCTGTCTTCATTGGCGGTCGATTCTAGTGGATTTCGACCGTACGGTCAAATCGCGGACTTAGGCCCTCTCGGGTTTTCTGGATGCCCAGTTCGCGGTATAATACTGGGTCGTGATGCGGAGGGATGGGAGCAGGATCGCTGGGTCTGCTGCGCACCGAGGCGTGATCGGATGCCTGACGGGGGGTTTTGAGCTCTTAGGGCGCAACCTTCTACTGTTGGCGCTTCCGGTGGTTCTCGATATGGTTCTGTGGCTCGGTCCGCGTGTCTCGATCGCACCGATTCTCCTTCGCTTCACGCACGCACTCGAGATGCAACAGGCGGCGGACGCCCAGATGATGAACCAAGTCGCGCAGGCCACGGACCTACTGGAGCAGTTTGCCACTCAGTTCAACCTGCTGTCCGTTTTGGGCACTGTACCACTGCTACAGGTGCCGAGTCTACTCGCGCGGCGTGGGGGCGGCGGTTCGCCGCTGGGTGAGTCGCACGTCTTCTCACTGTCAAGCCCTTTCGCTGCGATACCTTGGTGGGCTGGGCTCCTCCTGGCTGGTATCGCGTTGGGGTTTCTCTACCTCAACGAGATCGCACATCAGGTCGATACGCTGCCCGCGTACTCCGAGCATCCCGCGGGCAAGTCTGTTGTCACCGATCCAGCCACGGCGAATGGCCTCGCGCAGGACTCGATTCGGAAGTTTGCGAGGTTCCTTCTCTTCGCCCTGGGACTGGCGGTGGCCGCTTTCTCCGTGCTCTCACTTTGGCTCATCGTCGTCGCCATGGGCACGCTGATTGCTCAGTCAATCGGCATTCTGCTTTGGATCGCCGGGGTAGGTATAGCGAGCTACGCCGCGCTCCATCTGGTTTTTGTCGTGCCCGGGCTCCTTCTTGGCAACCGACGGCTGCTCCAGGCCGTGGGGGAGAGCGTAGTTCTGAGTCACATGCACCTATCGTCCGTTGTTGGCCTGGTCGTGTTGGCGGCCGTTATCTACGAGGGACTGGCGTTGGCCTGGTCTCTCCCCTCTCCCAGTTCGTGGGCTCTATTGGTCGGAATTGCCGGCAATGCGGCGGTCGCCACAGGTTTGACTGGGGCGGCATTCATCTTCTATCGGGAGCGGTGGATGCTTGCGAATCGAGTCGACGAGGAGATCGATTGAGGTGGAGCCCAGGGGCGCGCGTACCTCAGTTTTCGTATAGTAGAAGGGTGGGCTATGGGGTGGAAGACGTGAATGCGAATCTGGTCACTAACTACAATGCAGGCGATGTTCAAGTCCTAGAGGGGCTCGAGGCAGTTCGCCGGCGCCCTGGAATGTATGTTGGCGGCACGGACAGTCGGGGATTGCACCACCTCGTGTACGAGGTTGTGGACAATGCGATTGATGAGGTGCTCGTCGGGGCTTGCGACCAGATTGACATCGCCATTCACGCCGATTCCTCGGTCACCGTGCAGGACAACGGCCGGGGAATCCCGGTCGCCCCGCACCCCGAGCGAGGGACCTCGACGTTGGAGCTGGTGATGACGACGCTTCACGCGGGAGCCAAGTTCGGGGGAGATGGCTATAAGGTGTCCGGAGGGCTCCACGGTGTGGGCGTGTCCGCCGTCAACGCTCTCTCGGAATGGATGGAGGTCGTGGTCGACAACCCGCGCGATGGTCGGCGCTACCGCCAACGGTATGAGCGCGGGATACCCGTCTCGTCAGTGGAGGAGATCGGCGCCGCACAGGCACAGGGGACGCGCGTGGCGTATCGCTTTGATCCCACGATCTTTGAGGACGTATCATTCGACTTCGAAACGCTGGCTCAGCGGATGCGAGAGCTGGCGTTCGTAGCCGGTGGGGTGACCATTCATCTGGTGGACGAGCGGCAGCAGCCCTTCCCTCGGGAGATGACCTTCTACTTCGAGGGGGGCATAGCCTCTTTTGTGCGCTATCTCAACCGCAATCGTAAAGCGCTCCACCAGGAGGTCGTGTATGCAAACCACAGGAACGATGGTGTGGGTATCGAGGTTGCCCTTCAGTACTCGGACACGTACGCAGAGTCTGTCTACGTCTTCGCCAATACGATCCACACCATTGACGGAGGAACGCATCTGACGGGGCTCCGCTCGGGCCTGACCCGGACGATTAACGACTACGCGCGAAAGGAAGCGATCCTTCGGGAAAAGGACGCCAACTTCAGCGGTGACGATATTCGCGAGGGATTGACGGCGATTGTCAGCGTGAAGCACCCTGATCCGCAGTTCGAGAGCCAGACCAAGGTCAAGTTGATGAACGCGGAGGTTCGAGGACTGGTCGACACGGTGGTGTCCGACGCGCTCTCGGAGTTCATGGAGCGCAACTCGAGGACAGCTCGACGCATCATCACCAAGTGTCAGACCTCGTTCCGCGCGCGGGCAGCGGCGCGCAAGGCGCGCGATCTGGTGATTCGCAAGAGTACCCTTGAGAGCCTCACGCTCCCAGGCAAGCTCGCCGATTGCTCGTCGAGGGACGCCCGCAACACGGAGGTTTTTATCGTGGAGGGTGACAGCGCTGGCGGGAGTGCCAAGCAGGGACGTGACCGCGAGTTTCAGGCCATCCTGCCCCTGCGTGGAAAGATCCTGAACACCGAGCGCGCGCGACTGGATCGAATCCTCAAGAACAACGAAGTACGTGCACTGATATCGGCGTTGGGA
>JASFVG010000057.1:0-15378 GCA_050049955.1 Anaerolineae bacterium
GGTGGACTGCTGTGGCTCCTGAACGCCGAGCTCCGGTCGATCATCATGGCGAGCTATATCTTTGTCTTCGTCTACACGACCTCGATGTCCGAGGTAACCGACACGCTGCTGGGCCTCGGCGCTCCTCAGCCCGTGGTGTTTGTGGTGTCCATCGCTTACAAGCTCGTCCCCACCATGAGTCGTGTGGTGGAGAACATCATGAGCGCACAAAGGCTCCGAGGTTGGAGCCTCCGCCACTGGAATCCGGTGAAGATCGTGCGCCGAGCGACGCCTCTGATGAAGCCCCTTATGCGGCGCGTCGCGATGTTGGTGGAGCAGATCACGACCACAACCCAGGTCCGCGGCTTCGGATCGGGCAAGGTCACGGTGACGCGCAAGCTCGACCCAAAACCCCTGGATATCGCTCTGATGGTGGTGGCCGCCGTGGCGGTCGTGGCGTCGGTGGCCGGTGTGATCCTGTTCGATCTGGGCCAGCTCTAGTACGGAAACTGACTTCTGACCCAAGAGGCTTCCGAAGTCTTCATGGTGACTTCGCAAGGCGTAGCCTGCTCCCTTGAGCGGTTCCAATTGGGTTTGAGAATCGGCCCACCAGACTTCAGAAGTCTGCCGCTATTGAGAGTGCCTTTGTGGTACTAGGCCAGGCTGCTATGACCGACATCCGAAGCCAACGGATGAAAGCAGGTGTCCTTGAGAGCCTGGGCACGCTCGTGGTCCGCGAGGTCGACCGACCGGCCTGTCCACCACGTGGCGCGCTGCTTCGCGTCAACGGCTGCGCCATCTGTGGCTCCGACTTGAGGACGTTCCGACACGGCCATAGGGCGGTGCAGCTTCCGCACGTCCTGGGCCACGAAATCTGTGGCACAATCGTTGAGCTCGACGAGCGCGCCGGCTATGAGGAGGGCGCCCGAGTCACGCTGACGCCGGCGGTCAGCTGTGGCACGTGTGCGAACTGTAGGGCCGGACGGTTCAACCGATGCGACGACCTGGTCGCCCTTGGTGAGGACATCCCCGGTGGCTTCGCCGAGTACGTCGCCGTTCCGGCCCGGCTAATAGACGCAGGCTACCTGGCACCCGTGCCACCCAACGTACGAAGTGAGCACGCTGCCGTGGCTGAGCCCCTGGGCTGTGTCCTCAACGGACAGGATTTGCTCAATGTCTCGCTCGGCGACACAGTGGTGGTGATAGGGCTGGGAGCCATTGGATGTATGCACATAGCCGTTGCTCGCGCTCGAGGCGCGCGGCAGATTATGGCGGTCGACATCTCACCCAGGCGGCTGGAGCTTGCGCGCGGGTTTGAAGCAGACGTCTACATCAACGCCGACGAAAGGGACCCTGTGACCGTTGTCGATCAAGCAACCAAGGGCCGCGGCGTCGACGTCGTTGTGGTCGCCTGCCCAAGTGGGAACGCCCAGAAGCAGGCACTGGCCATGGCGGCGAAAGGGGGGAGGGTGAGCTTCTTTGGTGGGCTCCCGCACAAGGACTCGCTCGTCTCCCTCGACACCAACCTGATCCACTATCGAGAGCTCCAGGTGGTCGGCGCCTTTGGCTCGCTGCCCGTCCACATCGCCCAGGCTGTGGATCTCATCAGCGCCGGCGCCATCCCGATGGATCGCGTGGTTACCCATGTCCTTCCCCTCGATGGAATTGCACGTGCGTTCAACGTGGCAGCCAGCGAGGACAGCCTGCGCGTCGTAGTCTCTCCCTAGCGCACGTCCGCGAACTGGAGCGGCCTGGGGCCGCGCGGCAGGCCCCAGTGCCGAGCACCGAATTCAGAGGTCAAGCCAGCATGACACAGCTATTGTTGGGCATCGACATTGGCACCCAGGGATCGAAGGGGGTCCTGGTAGATCCCGAGGGCAACCCACTGGCCTGGTGCCGGCGCGAGCACCCCGTGATCCACCCAAGGCCGGGTTGGGCAGAGCACGACCCGCAAGTCCATTGGTGGGGCGATTTCGTTGGCATTTGTAGAGAGCTTGTGACGAAGCCGGGCGTGCGCCCGGAGGATATCGCTGGTGTCTGCGTGAGCGGGCTGATTCCGGACCTGGCCCCGACGGACGAGAAGGGGCAGCCCCTGCGGACTGCCATCCTATACTCCGACAACAGGGCGGTCCAGGAGATCGACTTCCTCAATCAGAAGTACGGTTTGGAGCTCACCAGCGAGGAGATAGCGCCGAAGTTGCTGTGGTTCATGCGCAACCAACCCGAGCTATTCGCGCAAACCCGCATGATCTTCAACGCGCACAGCTACATCGTGTACCACCTGACCGGGGCCTACACCATCGACACCATCACCGCCTGTCTCGTGGGTGCCCTGTATGAGAGCTCCACGGCCCGCTGGCGGCCCGGCGTGTGCACGGAGCTGGGGATACCGCTTGACATCCTGCCCCAGCCCTACCCGCCAGCCCAGGTGGTGGGCGAGGTGACGGTGGAGGCAGCGGCAGATACCGGCCTCGCGGCCGGCACGCCCGTCCTGGCTGGCTCGGGCGACGTCTACTTCTCGCTGCTGAGCGCGGGCATAGAAGGCCCGGGCGATGTCATGATCTACTATGGCACCGCCGGCCTCACCTCCGTGCCCCACGTTAGCATCGAATCCCTTGCCTGGAAGCCATACCCCGTTGACGACGGATTCCCGTTTTCCTACCCCGCCTACATCCTGACCTCGGGGGAGATCGTCCGCTGGTTCCGGGATGAGTTCAGTGGTCCCGAGGTAGAGGTCGCCGCCCGGCTCAACCAGTGGTCCGCATACCAGCTGCTGGATGCCCAGGCGGAGCAGGTACCACCGGGTTGCGACGGATTGGTCCTGCTGCCCCATTTCCTGGGCCAGCGCTCTCCCTGCTTCGATCCCAGGGCCCGGGGCGTCTTCTTTGGGCTAAGCATGGCACATCGGAGCGCGCACCTCTTCCGCGCGGTCCTGGAGGCGTACGGCTACGGGATCCGAAATGGGCTAGAGGCCTTCACGGCCCGTCACCCCGATGCCAGGATAGACCGCGTTGTTGCGACCGGTGGCGGTGCCACTAGCGCTGTCTGGAAGCAGATCGTGAGCGATATCCTGGGTCGGGATCAACTGTACGTGGCGCAGGCGGAGGAGTGCCTGGGAGGTGCCTACTTGGCGGGTGTCGGGACAAGGGTATTCTCCGATTTCGGCGCGCTGCGCCGGGACTGGATCGAAGTGACCGGGGTGACTGAGTTCGACGAGAGCACACACCAGAAGTACGAGCCGTACTTCGAGATGTACAGGAGCCTCCAGGACGCATTGAGAGACCAGTTCTCTCTCCTCGATGAGATCACATCGCGCGGTTGATCCGCCCCTCCTTGCGTCCGCCGGGACGGGCATCTAGACTCACCGAGTGCCCCAACGCCCGCTCGACTGGCCCCGGGTCCCTGCCTCGCGACCGCTGACGGCCCCATACCTCAGGCGTGGTCCCGAACCTCGCGACTGACCCAGTGCGGGCAGATTAGCCCAGCTGCGGCGCCCTCAGTTGTGACTTGACAGGGGTTTCACTAGCTTGTATAATGCAAGTATTCGAAACTCAAACGAGGTGTGGTGGCCCCGTGTTTCCGGAAGAGCGACAGCGCAAGATCCTCAGCATGCTGGATCGGCACGGCCGAGTCTCCGTCAACGAGCTCAGCGATCGGTTCGATGTCTCTGCTGTCACCATCCGGGCCGACCTCCAGGCCTTGGCCGAGGCAGGCACCATCGTGAGGACCCACGGGGGTGCCATCCCCGGAGACCGGGGGCTGCGCTTCCTATCGCTGTCCAGGCGCCTAGCGGAACAAGTCGCGGAGAAGCAGCGCATCGGACAGCATGGCGCCCAACTCGTGTCGGATGGTGAAGCGGTCTTCATTGATAGTAGCAGCACCGCGCTCGCCCTTGCGCGGAATCTGAAGCGTCACCGTGAGCTGACGATCATCACCAACGCCCTCGCGGTGGCTCAGGAGATGCTGGAAGCCCCGGAAGTGACCGTTCTGCTGCTCGGCGGAAGGCTCCGTCAGGACACCGCTTCTCTGGTAGATCCCGGGACGATGGAGGCGCAATTGGATGGGCTCAACGTTCAGAAGGGCTTCTTCGGGGCGCACGGCGTTGACATTTCGAGCGGCCTGACCGACGTGAGCATCGACGAAGCTGATGTCAAGCGCTCGCTGGTGCACTTAGGCCTTGAGACTATTGCGGTGGTGGACGGGACGAAGTGGGGCCGCGTAGGGCTGGCCTCCTTTGCGCGTCTGGAGCAAGTGGATCGCATCATCACGGATGCTGCCGCCCCGGCAGATGCCCTGGAGCGGGTGCGCGCGCTGGGCGTCGACGTCATCAGCGTATAGTCACAGTGCCACGATAGAGTCTTTAGCAAGGAGACAAAGCAGATGAGCGAGGACGGGGTGCTCGACGCACGAAGCCTCCCCAAGGAGAAGGCGCTCGATCTCCTGCAGCAGATGTGGGAGATCCGAATGTTCGAGAACAAGGTCTTTGACCTGCTGGGGCGGAACCTCATCAAAGGGGCTTCGCACCTCTATGCAGGGGAGGAGGCCGTGGCGGTTGGAGCCATTGCTGCCCTCCGGGATGATGATCTGATAACCAGCACCCACCGCGGGCATGGGCATTGCCATGCGCGGGGCGCAGCGCTGACACGTACGGACGACGAGCGGCAGGATCATCTCAACAAGATGCTGGCCGAGCTGTGCGGCCGCGCAACGGGCTACTGCCGGGGCCGGGGCGGTTCGATGCACATCGCCGACGTCGAGAAGGGGAACCTGGGGGCTACGGGCATTGTCGGTGGGAACATCCCGGTGGCCACTGGCGCCGCACTGGCGCAGAAGATGCTCAAGAGCGGCCGGGTTGTACTCTGCTTCTTCGGCGATGGTGCGTCGAACACGGGCAACTTCCACGAATCGATCAACATGGCGGCAGCCTGGGACCTGCCGGTGGTATACATCGTGGAAAACAACCTGTACGGAATGTCCGTGCCCATCGAGAAGGCCGCTGCGGAACTGGACATAGCTGATCGTGCGTGTGCGTACGGCATTCCGGGCACCGTGGTGGATGGGATGGACGTGCTGGCAGTCCGGGCCGCTGTGGGTGAGGCGGTTGCTCGGGCCCGTCAAGGCAAGGGGCCTTCGCTGATCGAGTGCAAGACCTATCGCTGGTACGGGCACTCTCGCTCCGATCCCCGTGTCTACCGCACAAGAGATGAGGAAGCTGCCTGGAAGGCACGGGATCCGATTCCAGCGTTCGCCACCCGGCTCGTTGAGCAGGGGTTGGCCACCCAGCAGGGGGTGGATCGGGTTGAAGAGAAGGCAGGGCAGGAGATCGAGCGGGCGGCTGAGTTTGCGCTTGGCTCCCCCAGGCCGCCGGCGGAGGAGCTAGAGCAGTTCGTCTACGTACCCTTCAAGTGGACGGATGCGGATGTAGAGCGGGAGCGCGAGCTCCGAGAGCTCTGTCATTCCGGCGGGCCGGGCACGCGCAAGATCACATACCGAGAGGCCGCACGGGAGGCATTGCGGGAAGAGATGGACCGGGACCCCAGGGTCTTCGTCATGGGTGAGGATGTGGGGTTGTACGGCGGTGCCTACGGTGTGACGCGAGGACTGTTCGAGACATTCGGCGAGGAGCGCGTCAGGGACACACCCATCTCCGAGGCGGCGATCGGGGGCGGAGCGGTCGGCGCGGCGATGTGCGGGATGAGGCCGGTGGCGGAGATCATGTACATCGACTTCACGCCGTTGGCCATGGATCAGATAGCGAATCAGGGCGCGAAGAACCGCTACATGTTCGGCGGCAAGACGACGGTGCCCATGGTGGTCCGCACCGAGGGAGGGGCGGGGCGCTCCTACGCGGCGCACCATTCCCAGTCGCTGGAGGCCCTGTGGACCCATTTCCCCGGCATCTTCGTTGTCATGCCCAGCACGCCCTACGACGTCAAGGGTCTCCTTAAGGCCGCCATCCGGGACGACAACCCGGTCATGTTCATCGAACACAAGATGATCTACGGTATTGAGGGTCACGTGCCTGACGAGGACTACATCATTCCCTTTGGCGTCGCCGACGTCAAGCGTGTGGGGGAGGACGTCACCATCGTCACCTATTCCCGTATGGTGCACCGGGCGCTGGAGGCCGCCGAGCTGCTGGCAGGGGAGGGAATCAGCGTCGAAGTGATTGACCTGCGCACCCTCAAACCGCTAGATATGGAGACAGTTGGGGAATCCGTCCGGAAGACCGGCCGTATGGTAGGCGTCACCGAGGCCTACGAGACGGGCTCGTTTATCAGCGAGCTCATCGCCAGGGTACAGAAGGAACAGTTCGATTGGCTCGACGCCCCGCTGGAGCGCGTCTGCGCCGCCGACGTGCCAGTGCCGATGAGCGAGCCCCTGGAGGATGCAGCGATTCCAGGGGTGGAGGCCATCATGGCTGCGGTCCGCCGGACGCTGCGCTAGGAGGAGGTATGGTACGCGACGTCATCCTGCCAAAGCTGGGCCAGACGATGGAGGAAGGCATCATCGTCGAGTGGTTGAAGGACGAGGGCGACCCCGTGGAGCTTGGCGAGGTGCTCTTTCTCCTCGAATCCGACAAGGCAACCCTCGAGGTCGAGGCGCCCGCAAAGGGCTTTCTCCGTAAGATCCTCGTCCCGGCCGGGCTGTCGGTCCCCATTCTGACCGTCGTGGGGCTCATCACCAGGGAGCCCGACGAGGACATCTCGGCCTACGTAGCGAAGGAGCCCAGCATGGCTTCTGAGGCCGAGGGGGCCGGCTCTGCGACGGCGGACGAGCCGGTCGTGCCTGCGGTCGAGACCACCGTCGTGGACAGGGAACGGATCGCTGCGTCACCGAGGGCCCGAAGGCTGGCCCGGGAAGAAGGGGCCGATCTGGCGGAGGTTGTGGGTACCGGTCCCAACGGGCGCATCGCTGAGCGCGACGTGCGGGCCTATCTCGAGCAGCGGCCGGAGGTCACGCCCGTGGCTCGTCGGCTAGCCGAGCGGGAGGGCATCGACATCCGGACTCTGGAGGGGACGGGTTCGGGCGGGCGTATCACGAAGGATGACGTGGAGCGGGCCCTGGCCACGCAGCCGGAGGTGACCCCATTCGCGGCGGCCACTGCGGCAGCCGGCGCTGCCGTTGCTGAAGCCCCGATTGTCGGCGTCCGAGCCCGCATCGCACGCCGCATGCACGAGAGTCACCGCGCTACGGCACCCGTCACACTGACCACCGAGGTCAATGCTAGCGCGTTCGTGGCGCTGAGGGAAACCTTGAAGGGCAGTCTATCCGATGAGCTGGGTTTCAACCTGGGCTACAATGACCTGTTGATCAAGGTGGTCGCCCACGCCCTGAGGGAGTTCCCGGCGATGAATGCGCATTTGGCGCGCGACGAGGCGGACGACCTGACCGGTATGGTCGTCCACCAGTTTAAGCGCGTGCACGTCGGTCTGGCCGTGGATACGGACCGGGGTCTGCTCGTCCCTGTGGTTCGAGATGCGGATCAGAAGCGGTTGGTCGAGATCGCGCGCAACGTGAGACGGCTGATCGAGCGGGCGCAGTCGGGTGCAGCCACGCCGGACGAGCTCAGCGGCGGCACGTTCACGATCACCAATCTAGGCATGTACGATGTGGACGCCTTCACGCCGATCATCAATCTCCCGGAAGTGGGCGTTCTGGGCGTGGGGCGGATCAAGCCTGAGCCGGCAGTGGTGAGGGACGAGATCGAGATCCAACAACGGCTGTGGCTGAGCCTTACGTTTGATCATCGACTGGTCGACGGTGCCCCGGCAGCTCGATTCCTGCAGCGCATCAAGGCGTTGATCGAAGAGCCCTACCTGCTGCTCGCCTAGATTCGGTACGGCCACGCAATCAACGCGGCCTTCCTAACCTGACGTGCGGATTCCCAATCACCTCCAGCAAGCTCGACGCGAGGTGGAGGCTGTTCCCAGCACTGACCAGCATCATCATTGACGCTCGATCTCGACGCCTGTCGTCGCACCCCCGGTAGAGAGTCGCTTCGGGTCCTCCGCCGAGCCTGGCTGGTTGGGAGGGCGCCTTACGGCGCGAACAGCACCACGCCTAGTCCGAAGTCCAGGGCTGGCATTCCGCCCGTTCTATGCCGCGCCCGTCACGTTCTTTCCGACGGGCGGGTGTACAAACAGGCTCGAAGGGCGTCTGTGAATCCCTGGATCCCCGCGCTGGTCGCTCTGGCGGGAATGGTCGTCGTAACCACCAGACCCCCGCTTTCTGCAGCAGGCGCGAAGAGGCTGCGCACGAGCTCAGCGACCTCGTCAGGCCTGCCCCGCATCACCGTTCCCGGACTCAGCTGGATGACCAATACCATGCCCAACGATGAGACCGTGTCCTTGAGCTCCCTCACGTCGGTCTCTCTGTGGTGAACCCAGCCGAAAACTTCTTCCTCCCCGGCCGTGAGGGCTCCTGCCCCGCATCCCCGCAGCACCGACAGGTACCCTTGCCATTCTGTTACCTGCGTCGAGCCCCTGCTCCAAAGCACGGGGCCGCACTGCCCGCTGGACTTGCTTGCTGCCCTGACCAGCTGTGAAAGATAGGGCAGGGCCAACTCATCGAAGATGTCCGGGTAATCTCGACGCAGCAGGGCTTCCCACGGAGCGATCACGCCCAGGCAGGCGACACCCGCTTCCATTATGGCAGTCGCAAACGACACGCACGTTTGGCAGCAGAACTGGAGCAGTTCGTGGGCGAAGGTCAGATCACGGATGGCATCCTCATACAGGTTGCGAAAGCCCCTCATCATCACGGCCAACGAAAGCGGGCTGTGGCAGAAGACCAGCGCGGGCAAGACATCCCCAAGATGCTGTCTATGAAGGGCTGCCACCCGGACCATGACCGGCATGCGTCCGTCTCTCAAGGGGTTGGGCACACGGCACCGAGCGAGGTCAGCGGGACGGGAGAGCAAGGAGTAGGCGAGCCAGGGCTGCCGGTGCTCCGGATAGTTGAGCCTGCCTCCCAGCGCCTCCACCTCCACGTACGGATCGGTGCGAAGCACGAGCAGTTCGTTTGACCACGCCAGCGCTGCGCGCGCGTTGACGTAGAGGTAGCCAAGGGCACTAGTGTAGTACTCACGGGCGGAAACGTCTACGATACCCAGCGCCTCGGGGATGGTGATGGAGAACCCGCCCAGCAATCGGTCGGGTAAGCCCAAACCCCAGGTGGTCAGGGCGCGCTGGCACGGCGATGGTTCATGGGACCCCAACCCATCGCGGATGCTGCCCGCAATGGCCTTGATTTGGCTCTCCAGGTCCGTCTGCTGGGTCAATGGTGATCTGCTTGGAACGGAGAAAGCGCGCAAACGACTCGGTGCCCTCGCACTATGGCGAGCCAGCGCCGAACGAGCGTCATCGACAACGCGGACCAGTCTACCATAGTCCGCAGCCGCGGGCAACATCAGATCGTGTGCCTGCCGATCAATACGACGATTGTGCCATCATCAGGTGCCATGCCGAGCCCCTTGACTACGTTTACGACCAACAGGGGGCGACTCGAAAGCGCTTGACCCTGCGGGAGAAAGCGAGTACAATAAAGAATACCGGTATGCCAATAAACGTGCGCAGCAAGGCGGCCTGTCCGGTGCCGTCGGTATCGCTGGATGGCGCGACAGAGTGGTAAGCAGATGCCCTTGTCGGAGGAGATAGAAGCGGTCCTGGGCCAGTATGACGTGGGTCAGTGTCAAACCTGGCGAAGGATCGAGCACGGGTACGTCAACGAGAAGTGGCTGGTCGAGGCCTCTAGTGGTCGGTACCTCCTCAAGCGGAGACACCCAAGCCTCTGCCAACCTGACCTCGTTGCAGCGCAACACGCACTGATGGAACACCTGAGCGCCGCAGAGTTCCCCGCGCCAGAGATCGTGCGCACCCGTCGGAGAGAGACGTCGGTCTTCGCAGATGGACACGTGTATGAGCTGCAGAGGCAGATTCCGGGCAAGCTGGGCGATCGGATGTGCCCGGCGCAGGTGGATGCAGCAGCTCGTGCACTGGGCCGCTACCACAAGCTTGTCGATGGGTTCGATCACCCAGGCTTCCATCGTGAGCGGAGGCGGTGCGGCCTTATGGCGCTAGCCGGCATTCTGGAGCGGTTGGATGAAGCGTGCCGGCGTCCGCTACCAGCGCGGGCACGGGACATCTTGAGCCGGTTGGACGACAAAGCTCAGGAGCTGGCGGTGCATCTCAGCGAGCTGGACAGCCTGCCCCACCTGGTGATCCACGGCGACTACTACGCGGGCAACATCCTCTTTCGGGATGATCGAGTCACTGGCGTCGTCGACTATGACAAAGCGCACTGGTCTGCCCGTGCGCTGGAAGTCGCGGAGGCGACGATCTACTTCGCGCAAGAGCCAACGGCCCGCTTTCAGCGCATTGTCTACTCGAGCGTTCTTGATCTGGACTCCTTGCGACGGTTTCTGACGGCATACGCAGAGATCGTTTGTTTGACGAAGGCGGAGATACGCGCGTTACCGCATCTGGTGGGCACGGTTTGGTTGTGCGCTTCGTTGGATCCGCCTCTGGCCCCCAGACTCAGACTGGATGGCGACCTGGAACCCCTGCTCGAGGTGCTGGCCCTGGCGGAGTGGGCTCGCGACCACAGGCGTGAGATCGAGAACACGGGCTTTGTGGTCTTTGGTATGCCGAATAGGGGATGAATCGAAGGGAATCTCACTACAGATCTCGCCCTAGCGGCTTGGTAAGTGAGAAGGCAAAGGAGGTTAAGAATGGATAGACGTACAGTTCTCATCAGCGCGTTGCTCGTCACGACGCTGCTGCTCGTCTCCTGTGGTCCAGCAGTGACACCGGAGGTCATCGAGAGGGTAGTCACAGTGCTACCCGAGGTGACGCCTGAGACCGTGGAGAAGGTTGTCACGGTCATACCCGAGGTGACGCCTGAGATCGTGGAAAGGGTGGTCACGGCTACCCCGGAGCCGATGGGCGAGGGCGCTAAGATCATCCTTCGGGTCGGCACCGGGGATAGTGGCGAGGGGCTCAATCCTCACCAGGAGATCATCGCCCGGTTCGAGGAGGAGAATCCCGATATCCTGATTCAGCTGGAAGCCGTGGCAGGGCGGGACTACTACACGCGGCTCCTGACCCAGATCGCGGCCAGGGATGCCCCGGATATCATGCAGATCGGTGATGATGCCGTGCCCAGGTTCGTCGATAGCGGTGCGTTCCTGCCCCTGGACGATTTCATCGCGGGCGATTATCCCCTGGACACCGGCACCTACCTTCCTGGCGTGCTAGAGCCCGGCCAGTGGGAGGGCCAACAATGGCTGCTACCCAAGGACTTCTCGCCTTTGGCGGTTTACTACAACAAGGCGATCTTCGACACCTATGGTGTGGTGTACCCTGAGGATGGCTGGACCTGGGACGACCTGGTTGAGACGGCCACAGCCCTGACGCAGGACACCGATGGTGACGGCAAGACCGACGTCTGGGGGATCCAGCTCACCGCGAACTGGACCACCGGATTCGAGTACTTCATCGCTGCTGCCGGTGGTAGCCTAATCAGCGAGGATGGCCAGGACTTCGTGGGGCATATGGACTCTCCGGAGTCGATTGCGGCGGTGCAGTTCTTCTCCGATCTGTATCACGTGCACCAGGTCGCCCCACCGCCGGCAGACTTCTCGTTGTGGGCTGGCGGGAACGCCGAATTCGACAACGGTCAGGCCGCGATGCGTTTGTTCGGTCGCTGGCCGCTGGGCGGCTACAAGGACAACCCGAACATCGATCTAGGGGTGGAAGGCGTGCCCGCGGGTGAGGAGCGTGCCAACATCCTGTTCTGGGGTGGGTTCGGCATCTTCAGCGGTACCGAGCATCCGGAGGCCGCCTGGCGCTTCCTCAGCTACTACGCCGGCGAAGGCGGATCTCAGGTGTGGAAGGATTGGGCCATTCCTCCCGTCGCCTCCGCGGCCGAGGAGGCGGGCTTGACCACGGATCCTATTGAGGGAGTCTGGATCAGTGAGCTGGACTACCTGGCGCCCAGGGCCTACGTCTTCACCCCATACTGGGGCCAGACGGCCGACCCAGCCCTGCGCAAAGCGCTGGAGACCGTGCTAACGGACCCCGAAGCCGACATCGCCGGGGTCATGCAGACGGCCGCCCAGGAAGCGCAGGCTGCTCTTGCTGAAGAGACGGAATAGCTGAATCGTCATTCGTGCTGACCGGGGAGAGAGCCCGAACCGCTCTCTCCCCGGCGTGTAGTGTATGAACCAAGTTCGATCCTCCATCGGGCGCACCCAATCGTTGGCCGGGCGCGAGGCCGTGACGTTCTACCTCTGCGTGTCCCCTTGGCTGCTCGGATTCGTGATCTTCGTGCTTGGACCGATGGTCGTCTCCCTGGGCCTCAGCTTCTCGCGCTGGGATCTCTTGAGCCAGGCCAGGTTCGTGGGGCTACGGAACTACCAGAAGATGCTCACGCGCGATCCCCTGTTCTGGCAATCGCTCAAGGTCACTGGCATCTACACTGCCGCCTACGTGCCGATGGAGCTGGCGGGCGGGTTGGCGCTGGCCCTGGTAATGAACCAGAAGCTGAAGTTCATCGGTGTCTTTCGTACGATCTACTATCTCCCCAGTGTCCTTCCCGGTGTTGCGTTCGTCGTACTCTGGATGTGGATGCTCCACCCGGACGTTGGCTTGATCAACACGGTACTCTCGTACGCTGGGATCCAGGGTCCGCGCTGGCTGGTAGATCCCGACTGGGCGCTGACAGCGCTGCTGTTGATGAGCACCTGGGGCCTGGGTCGAAGCATGGTTATCTACCTTGCCAGCCTTCGGGGGGTGCCCAAACATCTGTACGAGGCAGCCGCCATTGACGGTGCCAGCCCTTGGCAGTCCTTCTGGCGCATCACCCTGCCGATGCTCACGCCCACCATTTTCTTCAACCTGGTCCTGAGCGTGATAAGCACGTTTCAGACCTTCACCAGTGCGTATGTGAGCACTGACGGCGGGCCGCTCGACTCGACTCTGTTCTACGTGCTCTATGTCTTCCGGCAGGGCTTCCAGTTCTTCAACATGGGGTATGCATCAGCGCTAGCATGGGTGCTCTTCTTGATCATCCTTCTGTTGACGCTACTCATTGTGCGGTCTTCCGACCGCTGGGTATACTACGAAGGATCTCTTCAGTGACAGCCCCTCGCCACTTCAGAGGCGGGCAGCGGTATCGGGTCCGACACGCCCTTGCAAGGATCCTGGTCTACTGCGTGGCTGTGAGCCTTGCCGTACTGTTCCTCCTACCGCTGTTCTGGATGATCTCCTCGTCCCTCAAGCCTAACTACCAGGTCCTCGAGTTCCCGCCGCGGTGGCTACCGAGCCCACTCCGGTGGCAGAATTACCCGGAGGCCTTGACCTACGTGCCCTTTGGTCGCTATGCCCTGAACACTCTCTTCGTCACCTTGATGACCATCGTGGGCCACGTCCTATCCTGTACCGTGGTGGCCTATGGGTTCGCACGACTGCGAGCACCGGGGAAGCAATTCCTCTTCATCCTGCTGCTCGCGACGATGATGCTGCCATACCCAGCAACCATGATCCCCATCTACATCGGGTTCAACGCGCTGGGGTGGGTGAACACCTTTTGGCCCCTAATCGTGCCGGCCTTCTTCGGCAATGCTTTCTACATCTTCCTGCTGCGCCAGTTCTTCCTCACCATACCGCCAAACCTGGAGGACGCGGCGCGCATTGACGGGGCAAACACATTTCAGATCATCTGGCATGTGATTCTGCCCATCGTCAGGCCGGCCATCGCCACCGTGGCTATTTTCACCTTCCAGTCGACCTGGAACGACTTCTTGGCGCCGCTGATCTACCTGCACGACCAGAGCAAGTACACGGTCTCCCTGGGACTGAGTTTCTTCAGGAGCAACTACGACGTACAGTGGGCGTATCTGATGGCAGCCTCCCTGACAGTGACGCTGCCGATCATCCTTGTGTTCTTCTTGGCCCAGAAGACCTTTATCGAGGGCATCACGCTGACCGGGACGAAGGGCTAGTACAGAAGGGCTTCTCACCCCGGTCTTTAAGTCAAGCACTTCGCAGCTGGGAGAGATCAGAGAATGGCAAAGACCGTGCGCAGCGTGTGGATCGAGAAACAGCAGTATCTGGGCGTGGACAGCAGCAAGCACTCCGTCGTGATGTCCTCGCAGGACGAGGAGAACGGCACCGGGGTCAGCCCGTCTGAGCTGTTGCTACTCTCACTGGCCGCCTGCACCTCCTACGACGTCGTCAACATCCTGACCAAGAAACGACAGCGACTGACAGGCCTTGAGGTGACGGTGACCGGGGAGCAGGACGAGGACCCACCGTGGACTTACCGTAAGATGCACGTCCACTACGAGGTCCGTGGCAAGGGGCTGCGCCAGAAGGCGGTCGAGGATGCGATCGAGCTGTCCGAGACCAAGTACTGCTCTGTCGCCGCGACGCTGCGGGAAACGGTGGAGCTAACCTACGACTACACCGTTATCGAGGACGAGTAAAGGCAGAGAGGCCGGTGCCACACGGTTGAGCCTTCGGGGCCCCGGTCAGCTCGGGTCTCTGTCGAGCCCGAAAGCCGCTACCTACCCTTCCGAGGTGGCTTGCGCGCCCGAGAGTACATCTCGCCGAGGCGGGCCAGGGCATCCAACGATGCCAGGACCACCAAGCGATCATCGGCCTGGAGCGTCTGATCAGGGGAGGGATGTCGGTCGAGAGCGTCCTGACGCCGATGCAGGACAACTGACAGGTCGAGCTCTCCCTCTATCTCTTCGATGCGGCAGCCCTCCATGGCCGAACCCGGCTCCATTGTGGTCATGGCGACCATCAGCTCCTCCGTCTCGTCAACGTAGAAGGATTGATCGATAGGGGCCCGCGTCGCCGCAACCGCGAAGCTCGTCGCGGCAAGCGCGGTGGTGCTGAAGGCCGTATGGATCTGGAACCCGCGCTGAACCCTGGCGGCCAGGTCCGCGTCGAACATGCGCAGCAGTGCGCAGAGGCCACTGGCGGAATGGTCTCTGTGCCTGCCGACGTGTTTGTGCAGCCCTCGTCCCAGGAGCGGGTACGGGTTCTTCATTGGCTAGGCCGGCAACTGCGGGAGGCCCACGGCCTTGGGCACCGCAGTTCTTGGCGTTCGCCTGCCCCGCCCGTCCCCGCCGCGCCCGCTCCGGTTCTGGGTCGGACCAGCTCCGTCGGCCGCGGATGCCCGCGGATGCCCGCGGATGGCCTCAGGCAGGGTCTTCTCCGACGGCTGCCCTCTGGACGATCCCGGCCACCTTGCGCGCGGCTGCCTCCGGCAGTGGCGTCGGTCGATGCTGCGCCAGGATTTCGTCTACCCTCTCGGCCGCGCGTTCGCCGAGGGTCTTGCTCCCCTGCGCCTGCCACTGGGCGTAGTCTCCGCGTTCGATGATACCGG
>JASFVG010000058.1:0-15268 GCA_050049955.1 Anaerolineae bacterium
CACCGGAATGGATGAGCGAGAAGGCTGTCTCTATCGGCACCTACGTGGTCTCGTCCGGTGTCTACACCGTGCTCGGCACCGTGCCGCAGGTGCTCGGAAGCCCCAACGTGACCAGCTTGCTGACGGCGGGTGCCGAGGACGTTGTAGGGGCTACCTTTGCTGTCGAGCCGGACCCGCACAGGGCCGCAGTCCTCATGTTGCGGCGTATCGAGTCCAAGCGCAAGGCGCTGGGATTGCCGTTTGTCGATCCTGAGAGCATCGCCATGCCCGAGCCGGTGACCGCGTAGCGCGGGGGAGGCACCGATGAAAATTGTCATCATCGGCGCAGGCCCGGCCGGCGTCACGGTGGCGCAGACGCTGCGTCAGTATGACCAGCAAGTCGAAATCGTGATGCTCTCGAGCGAGCCCTTCCCGCCTTACTCACCCCCCGCGATGGTGGAGTACTTCGCGACCGGGCGCCCCGTGCACCTGTGGAAGGGGAACGACTTTCCGCAGCGCATGGGCATCGACTACCGGCAGGGCGTCGAAGTGGTCCGGGTGGAGCCCACGCGGCGGACCGTCCGTCTGGCTGGCGGAGGGGAGGAGTCTTACGACGAGCTTGTGATCGCGGCTGGAGGCCGACTCTACGCCGCTGGTCTTGAGGAGCACGGTCCGATAACGGGCGAGGGTGTCTACAACTTCAAGTCCCTATCCGCGGCCGAGGAACTGCTGGGTAGGGTGAGGCGGGGTGAGGCGCGCACCGCTCTCATCGTCGGGGCGGGCTTCATCGGCGTCGAAATCGCGTTGCTCCTCCGCGAGATGGGGCTGGAGGTCACGCAGCTGGTGCGCTCCCGTGTGATGCGCGTTATGCTAGATCCCGAGACGTCGGAAATGGTGCTGGGGATGCTCGAGGCGCGGGGTGTATGCACCCGGCGCGGCGACGACGCTGACGCTGTCGCCTTCGTCGGCGAGCCCCGCGCCGAGGCCGTCAAGATGCGCTCCGGGGATGTAGTGTCGGCCGATCTGCTCGTGGCGGCCACGGGCCTGCGTCCCAACATCGAGTTCCTCAAGGATTCTGGCATCGAGATGGCGTGGGGCGTGGTCGTCGACGACCACCTGCGCACCAACCTGCCCCACATCTACGCCGCGGGCGACGTGGCCGAGACCTTCGATCGCCTGACCGGCGAGCGCTACGTCCATGCCATCTTCCCCAACGCCGTGGCCCAGGGCACAGTGGTGGCGTACAACCTATTGGGCTGGGATACGGCCTACGAGGGAGCCGACAACATGAACAGCCTCAAGCACCTGGGGCTGCCGCTCATGGCCGTGGGACAGATGGAGGGGGAGGAGCTGCGCGTCCGAAAGGACGGCGTCCTGCGCAAGATCTACCTTCGGGACGACCGCATTGTTGGCTTCCGGCTGACGGGGGATGTAGGCGGCGCAGGGATCTATCGGAGCTTGATGAACAAGCACGCGGACGTGGGCCCTTTCAAGCATCGCCTGCTGGAACGCGGATTTGGCATGGGGCTGATCGAGGAGAGCGCACGGTCCGCGCTGTCTATAGGATAGCGCCTCACCCTGCGTGTCCCAACCGGGGGCAGCCCAGCGCGCCGGGCTGCCCCCGCTCTTCGGCTCTGCCATGACAGCCAGTCACAGCAGCCGGATTCACTAGCCGAAGCCCCGACTCCCACCTCCGCCACTCCGCCCCGAGGAACCACCGCTCCCACGGAACGAGGAGCCACTGCTGCTCCAGCTGCTGGAGCGGAAACCGCCGCTTCTTCGGCTCGGTCGGGGGCCAGCTCCACGGAATCCGCCGCTCCCACCACCGGAAGAGGATTCCTGCAGGATGTCGCCCAACACCTTCATCGTTGAGGTCCCGGCCTTCCATGACAGCTTCGTAGCCTCTCCAGCGCCTCTCACAACGACCTCAAAGGGCGAGTCGGTATCGTCCACATCGCCGACGGCCGTGTTGAGCAAAGAAGTCAGTGAGCGGCTGGCTTGGTTGAGAGACCAGCTCAGGCTGTCGGAGATGCCCTGAAGCGACAGGTCGGCGCCCGCGGGGCGCTCCGACAGTGAGGGGCGTGTTATCACCGCCCGCGGAGTCCCGGCCGCCGGTCGGGGCATACCCATGCCCTCAGTCACGCGGTCCAGCAAAGGTCGTCGGCGCGCGGCCCGAGGCCCCGCGCTGCCCACGTCGATCGGTGCCGGCGCCATCCAGATTGGGACGTAGGCATCCATCCTCTCCGCCGCCCGGAGGACGATCTCGTCCACGTCGAGGGCGACGGCGTACGGGAAGTACCGGTCGAGCACGGCCTGCGCTGCTTCGAGATCTCCGAATTGCTTCAGGTTCTTGAGGTAGCGGCGGAAGGCCCGCCAGCGCGCGGCCTCCTCGATCCCCAATGTCGTGCGCTGCGGCATCCAGCGGCTTACGCCGATCAGCATCAGGCCAACGAATGCGAGTCCGACAGGAGGGGCGCAGGCTGGCCACCCAATCGCCACCATCCCAAGCAACCCCACCAGGCCCAAGAGGCCGGCGACGATGACCACCCGCTGCCCGGCCCACCGCCAGCGACGCCGCGCCGTCTCCGGCAGCGTGGAGAAGTACTGCGAGGCGACTTCCCCCATCTGCTCGTAGATTGTGGGCAGGATCCGCGTGAAGGTTGTGTCGATCTTGGAGAAAGGGATGGGTCGACCCTTTCCCCTCTTGTCGTCCCTCTTGAGGAGATCCTTGATGCGCTCCACCAGCATGTTGAACAGCGTCCGTTCGTGCTCCACGAGTTCCACTTCGTCGCCGTCGGCCACGCGCACGACCTCACCCTCATCGATCTGGCGTGTCCAATTCAACCGGACGGTGAAGTCCTCCTCCTTCAGGTCGACACTGATCAGGCCCAGCGTTGCCAGGTGGAGCAGGTCTGCCAGCACACCTTTGACGGTAGGCCTCTCGTCGACCAGATAGGCCACAATGCCGGGCGGCAGATCCGACGGAGGTTCCGTCAGATACGATGCCACGGCTGGCGCGGCCCGGTCGCGGCCCCATGCATACCAGGCGGTGATAACACCCGTTAAGCCGAGCACCGGGAACAGGCAGCCCAAGGCACCGAGAGCGACCTGCCATCGGGCCCGCTGGACGGCCTGCTCCCGTTCAGCCTCTACGGCTGCCTGCTGCCTCTCGAGCTGCCGCTCCAGCTGGCTCTGCCAAGCTGACTTCGCGGCCGTCGTGGCGCCGGCCGGCAGACGGATGGTGACCGACCAGGCCTCACCCTCTGGAACTGGGCCATCGCGTGAAACGGTGAGTCCAACATCCGCGTGCAGCGCCACTGAGCCGCCCGAGACCGTCACGTCCTCAGGGCCTAGGCCGGGTGGCAGGAAAAGGTTCAGACTGGCGGCCTCAACCGGCACGTCACGGTCGGCGAAGACGGCGGTCCAGGCGATCTCCTGGGAGTCCGTGAGCACCCGCACCGCGCCCAACACGGTGTAGCTGAGCTCGAAGGTGGCCTCGCGCCCCGCCTCCAGCGCCGGAAACGCCCATTCCACCAGCGTGGAGCCGACGCGCTCCTCATTGATGATCAGCTGCCGCCCATTGAAGGTGGCCCAGTCGTCTCGACCGCCCTCTTCCTCGACGACGTAGCAGTACTCGCAGGGTTCGGTGCTATACTCAAAAGCGCGGTCGTCCGAGTGCAGCGCAAGCCCTGCGATCCCGTCCAAGTAGAGCCACGGGATGACGCGGTAGCCGTGGTAGAGGTAACCCTCGTCCACTGCCAGGGTCTGCCGCTCGGTCACGGCCAGCGAACCGTTGGGCTCGATCGTCAGGTCGACCGCGAATTCCGTCCAGCGGTAGGAGGCCAGTGCCTCGTCGATCTTGCGCTGCCAGTCGGGGGTAGTGGCAGCCGTTAGGCCGTGCGGGAAGCGGACGGTAACAGCCATTGGTGTCCCGTCGGGGAGTGGGCCCTGTGACTCAAACGCGATTGTCTGGCGATCGACGAGCTCGGCCGTTGCCCCGGGCGCGGCAACTTCCAGAGCGTCTGGAGCGATCGGATCCGGCAGGCGCACAGTCACCCGGCTGGCCTCGACTGGGATGCCACTGCGGTCCTCAGGCACCGCAGTCCAGGAGAGCTCGTCGCCCTCGGGGTAGACCCACAAGCCCCCGAGCACCCGGTAGGTGACGGTGAAGGTGCGCACCTCGGTGCCACTGGTGGGCTCGTACTCCCACTCGACCCTCATCGCGTCCCACTCTCGGCTTACCTCGAACGTAGCGGGGCCGGAGCTCGCATCGCCGTATGACTGGTCCCCTTCCCACACCTGCACGTCCACGATGTCGCTGACGTTGGTCAGAGGAATCTCGGCGAAGCCCGTCTGGAACTCACCCTCGAACCGCAACTGGTATGTCTCAGCCACGCTAAGCGTGCCGTCGGCCTGGATGTCGATGTCCACATCGTACCGCTCGTAGGTCACGCTTCTCTGCGGCTGCGGGATAGCGGCTGCGCACAGCAGGGTCGCGGCTGTTAACAAGAGTGTCGATAGTCGTCGTTTATCCATAGTCACTCCACGTATGCCCGGTTCTGCAACGGGGGTTGACCAGACTTCAGGGCGACAGCAGAATCCGCCACGATCCGGTGAAGGGCTCCTCCGGTTCCCCCGGCAGGCAGTGCTCGAGCCGCAGCCCGGTCACCAGGGGTATACGGAACTCACCCAAGCTGATGGCATAGGCAATGCCTTCGTCGACCTCAAAGTCGGCGTACCCAGGGCCATAGCCGGGCTTCAGCCCCGTCACGGCCCGGTCGGAGCCGTCCTGCCAGGCTAGCCACACCTCCATACCCGGCACGCCCTGGCCGTCCTCGTCCTCTATCGTGACCTCAATACGCAGTGGAAGCGGCCGGTCGCACAGCTGCTCCTTCTCAGCCAGCCTCAGACGGTCAATCAGGATTGGCGTAGGCGAGGGGGTCAACGTCGCCGTCGGCGATGGGGTAGGTGACGGCGTCAGAGTCCGAGATGGTGTCGGCGTCCTGGTAGGCCTCGGCGTCCTGGTGGGCCTCGGCGTGCGCGTCGGCGTTGGCGTGCTTGTAGGCCTAGGCGTCCTAGTGGGACTGGGCGTCGCGGTGGGCCTCGGCGTGCGTGAAGGTGTCAGCGTGGGCGAGGGCGTCCGGCTGGGTGTCGCCGTCTCCGTCGGCGTGGCCGAAGGCGTGGGTGTCGCTGTCGCTGTCGGTGACGGGGTCCGAGTCGGTGTCGATGTGGGTGATGGCGTTCGCGTAGGTCTGGTCGTGGGCGTCGGCGTAGGCAAAGGCGTGGGCGTGCGTGTGGGCGTCGAGGTGGGCGTGGACGTGGGCGGAGCCGTCGGCGCTGGCGTTGGTGCCCGGGGGCGCGTCGGCGAAGGCGATTCCGCCGTCCCTGGGGACACCAGCATTGCCGAGGTGTTCACCTCCAGGGCTGCGGCGAGGGGCATCAATCGCCGCAGGATTCCGGGAGAGCGACCGGCTGCGGCATACTCCTCGAGCATCCCCTCCAGCGCCTGGACGGCCTCTTCCTCCTCCAGCCCTTCCAATCGCGCCTCGGCTCTCTCCAGGTCACCGTCGACCACGTAGGAAAGCGCCACCAGACGGACCCAATCCCAGCGGTAGTCGGTACGGAGCAGGGCCGGGTAGGTATTGGTCAGTTCGACGGGATTGATGACCCACGCATAGACCAGGCCCAGGGCTAGTCCTACGACCAAACCAGCGATGCTGATGAGCAGGCGGGCGCGGCGCGGAGGGAGGCCGTCCACCGTCAGCCCTCCGGACGAGGCGTCAGTCTTGAATCCGTCACACCGAGGGCCTGGGCTAGTCGCGCCAGTCGCGCAATCTCCTCACTGCTGCCGCCAATCTCCGTGAGCCTCCGGGCTAGATCGATCACAGGGGCAGCCGGGTCCTCAGGATTGAGCCGCTCCAGGCGCGACCGGGCCTCCTCCAGGTGGTTGTCGACCCGATAGGCGCTGGCCGTCATTAGGATGTAGTCGTCGCGATAGTCTTCGCGCAGTACTGCGGGGGAGGTGTTCGTGTACATCACTGGCCAGACCCACCAACCGATGGCCACGCCCAGGGCCAGTCCCACGGCGATACCGACTGCAACCCGAATAAGCCACGGCCGCTCACCCATGTAAGCTCCCCTAAGAACGAAAAAGCGCGGCGCCCACGGGCGCACGACCGCCCTCGACGCCGCGATTCATCTGCGACAGGTGAGTGCCGGAGGTGGGAATCGAACCCACATGGGTCAAAGCCCACACGATTTTGAGTCGCGCGCGTCTGCCTGTTCCGCCACTCCGGCCCAGGTGACACTATACCAGATAACCCTCACCTGGTCAACTTCGGTAGTTGACGAAAGTGGGGCCCCTTGACCCCAGGTCACGATGAGTAGAACGAGGGCCTGGCACTTGCGCGGCGCCCGGACTGGCGCCGCGCAGGACGGTGAACGCCCCCCCCCACGGCGCACAACCCAGTGCGTGTTGACAAGGGGGACGACGTATGCTAAACTACAATTGCTTCACGCATCGTATTGCGTTTCGGGACACCCACATAGATAATTCTAGAGCAAACGCCTTCCATATGTATGAAGGTTGCCTTGGCTCACACAATACTTCCCTACGTACTGATCCCATTCCCTTTGATCAAGGACGGCCGGGGCCACGAGTCGGCCGTCCGTTTCGCATATCCGTGAACGGTGGATGCCAAACACCGAAGGGAGGTGCATTCCTGCCGATAGCGCAAGTTGGTCCGCAGCGTACGATCTCTCGCAAGAAGTGGTTCCAATGTTCGAAGGAGAAATGAAGACATGATACGCAAGACCCTGTGGAGGGCGACGACCGCCCTGATTGTGCTGAGTATGGCCGTGCCTCTGGTGCAGGCGGCGCCCGTGCCGGACGTGGATCCGGCGCCACCGGCTGTCGCCTCGAGCCAGCAGCCTCCACCACCCAGGCAGGCCGTTGCTCCAATGCAGGCCGAGCGGGTTGAGGAAGTATCGGCTGAACTGGCGCTGAGCAAGATCGACCCCTTGCTGCGCGACGCGGCCGAGAGGGGCGGGAAAGAGGAGGTCGGTCTGTACGTCGCGGTGAAGGCGGGTACTGACCTGAGCCAGTATCTCTCTGACATGATCGTCCGACCTGCCGTGTTCGGTGGGACACAGAACATCTATGGCAAGACGGCCGCTGGCAATCTGCTCAAGATTGCGCAGGAGTATGGCGTGGCGGCCCTGGTCGCCGTGGGCGCCGAGATGCGCGACAAGCCCAATGATCCCGAGATCGACAGCGCTCCAGACTTGGCCGCCGCCCGGGCGCGCTTGCAGGAACTAGGGGCCAACGAGGTGACGTACGCTGAGGCGCAGGCCAAGGCCGGCGACGTAGACGCCGAAGCCTGGTTCGATGTCCTGGACGGCCACCAGTCAAAGGAGGCCTGGGAAAAAGGGTTCACCGGCGACGGCGTGATCGTCGGCGTCTTCGATGATGGCGTTGACTTCGCCCATCCCGACTTCCACGGGACCTACGCCACGGTGACCGACCCAACCTCGCCTTACTACGGCTGGCCCATGGCGTTCTCGCAGGTCTCGGTGTTGTACTTCGTACAGGACATCGTTTTCGGTGTAGCTGGTATCGCCGACGGCTGGGGGGGTTCTCGCTGGACAGACGCGCAGACGACGGTCGAGGCTCATTCTCCCTTCTACCCGGGGAAGGCCGCGGTCACCTACCAGCCGCTGGGGAGCGGCATCCCCCACGAGTATACCATCCCCACCACCAGCCAGAGCAACTTCTACAAGCTGGGCAGCCACCCGGAAAGGCATTTGCTTGACCTGTATGGAGAGCGCGTGGCCGTCCTGGTGGTGGACGAGCATAGTGCAGGCACGTACGACACTGTCTACGTCGATCTCGACAACGACTACGACTTCACTGACGAGAAGCCGGTCACCCGGACCAGCCCTGAGGTCTACCGCGACATGGATGGCGACGGCTACGCCGACATCTCCGGTGGGCTGCTGGTCTGGATCAGCGACGGTGCGAACACCCCGCCGACGGCCGACTGGCTGTGGGGCATCACGTGTGACATGGAGTCACCCACGATGAAGGGGTGCCCCGATTCCGGCGAGTTGGTGCTATTCGCTGGTCCCTTTGACACCGGCTACTCCCATGGTACCGCTTGCGCAGCCCACATCAATTCCCAGGGCGTGATCGCCGGCGGGCTCTCGGTCCCATCTTTCCGCGTCGGGGGGATGTCGCAAGGTGCTGCGCCGGACGCGGGCGTGATGGATTTCGGCAACCACTATTACACCGGTACCGACGAGGACGAGTACCTGGTCGCCGCGCTGGGCTACGACGGCGTGCCCAACTCCGGCGACGAGGTCCAGATCACCACCCACAGCTACGGCAACTTCCGACAGATGTGGGGCAGCTGGGGCTACTTCGGTCGCCTGATCACGGCGCTCAACATGACCGTCGCTCCCAGCACGGTGTGGGTCTTCTCGTCCGGCAACGAGGGACCCGGCTACGGCCCGCAGGAGGGCGACGGCAGCCCTACCGCCATTCAGGTAGGCTCCTCAACCCAGTTCGGTTCCACCAACTGGGACTCGATCTTCGGCGCTGACCAGATCGTGTACGGCGATCCCAGTGCCTTCTGCGCCAAAGGCCCCAACCGGGACGGCTCATCCGGTCTGGATGTGCTGGGCAACGGTGGGCGTGGCGCTGCCTCGGCTGCCCTTAACACGAATGGCCTCTACGGTGACGTCATACCATTCAACGGTTGGACGGCATGGGAGACCTGGGGCGGCACCAGCCGCTCGGCGCCCGTGGCGGGCGGCAATCTAGCGCTGCTTTACGAGGCCTTTGAGGACCGCTACGGCAGGTGGCCTACCTGGCAGGAGGCCAAGGTGCTGCTCAAGAACAGCGCCACGAACTCCGTCAGCAGCCCCTTTTACCAGGGGGCCGGCGTGGTCAACGCCGATCGCGCCACGGACCTGGCCGCCGGCATCTACGGCGTGTACACCACGCCGGATGAGTGGCAAGTGGGCGATTGGGAGGGCACCGAATACCTCAACTTCGCCAAGGTGGCCTACCCTGGCGACACCTTCGAGAAGACCTACACGGTCAACAACCCATCCGGCTACGACATCAGCGTCGATCTCTCTGACGGTGTGATGACGCTGATCAACAAGACGGTGACGTCATTCACCACCGTGGACGACGGGCGGGACGAGGAAAGTGGCAACTTCAACGTGCCCGACTACCTGATGAAGCTGGACGATAGCCTCATCCCCGCCGACGCTGAGCTGATGGTCGTACGTCAGGTCCACCCCTACGATACCTACGATGCAGCCTACGACTTCGCGCCGGATCCCAACAACAGTTGGCGCTTCTTCGTGTACAACTGGACCGATCAGAACGGCGACGGTAAGCTCTGGGACGACGCGGACGGTGACGGTGTGGTCGGCTTCGTGGAACACGTGGCCGCCGGCCTGGACAACGATGGGAACTACCGCATCGACTTCGCCGACCCCGGCACGGAGATCCAGGAGGGAGAGTACGTCCGCCTGGACTACGCCTACTTCGATCCAGCCCAGATGATCATGGTGCATGATCCGCTGGAGCGTATGTCCGATGGCTACTTCCTCGGCTGGCGGCATCATGAGAACGATGGCACCGTCCCGGTGACGACGTTCGAGATCCAGCTGGAGTTCTACAAGCGCGCCGACTGGGCCTGGCTCAGCTTGAGCGACACCTCGCTGCTTGTCCCGGCTGAGGGTGAGGCGGAGTTCGACGCGATGATGAGCATCCCGGCGGAGGCCTCGCCAGGCGCCTACGAGGGTGTCGTCTATATAAGCGATCCGGGCGATGAACAGCACGACGCGCACGAGACCGCGCTGCCCGTCGTCGTCAACGTGATCGCCGAAGTGCCCGATGGCGGTTCGGTGACGCTGGGTGGAGACCCCATGGCCGACACGTTGTACCAAAACAGCTGGAGCTACGGCTACTTCAACTGGTACGGCGGCGGCTGGACCGGGGCAGGGGATTGGCGGCACTACTTCCTCGACATCGGTAGCGAGGAACTGGACGCCGAGAACCTCCTGATCCACACTTCCTGGGAGGACTACCCCACGGACTTCAACACCTGGGTCCTTGGTCCGACGGACGACTGCGCCTCAAACGGCACGGGTCAGTGCGCCTGGTACCAGCCCGGGCTGGGGCAGCCCAACCCGGCTGTCTTCGGTCCCTATACCCTGCAGCCCATCGGCTGGAGCGAGCCGTTCCGCTCGGGTGCTGCCTACCCGTTCGACACCAGCACCGGCGGGCCGGACGACTGGCTGATGGTACCGCTGGAGCGCGAAGGCCTGCACGAGATCGCGCTGCATCAGGTGCTATTCAAAGGCGAGGAGCTCAGCGAGCAGTTCCAGGTGGACGTCGGCACCGTCGAGCTTGAACCCACCATGGATCCGGCTGAGGGCAGTGTCTCCAAGGGCTCCATCGACGCCGTGGCCTACGCCGAGAGTGGCCAGATCGACCTCCACTTCACCCCCACGCTCGAGGTCCCCGACCTTGAGGCCACGTTGACCGGTGGCCTGGCCACCACCCAGTACGGCCCCTTCACCGCTCTCGTGCCGGACACCGGTCAGTGCTATAGCGCCTGGTGCGACGGCAACGTCTACGAGGAGTTCGTAGTCGATACCCCAGGGGCGACGTTGCTCTCACTGCATCTCTATATGCTCGCCAATCAGGACGCTGACTTCTTCCTGGTCTACGACAGCGACGACAACGGCGTTCCTGAGCAGGGTGTCGATGCCGTGGTCGGCTCTTCGGGCAACTCCTCTGGCGACGACGAGCACATCGATGTTGTGAATCCGGACCTGGGGCGCTACTGGGCCGTGATCGACGGCTACGATGTCGATCCGGACAGTGGCGTTGAGCTGGACTGGACCTACGAGATCACCGCTCCCGGCGATCTACCGACGGACCCGATAGATGTCTTCATGGGTACCGTCTCGATTGGGCAGGACGCCAAGTTCGATCCGACGACGTCCAGCTACAGCATGACGGTGACGACGAACGAGCGCGTCGCTGCGCTGCAGGCGACGGTGACCGACATCGCAGCGGGTGCGGATGTGGACCTGTACGTGACGGACGAGATGGGCAGCATCGTGGCTGTATCCCAGAACGCCGCGGGCACCGACGAGCAGGTGATGCTCACGCCGATGGCGGGCGAGTACCGCCTCGAGGAAGGTGTGGACTACACCATCTGGGTGCACGGGTTCGATGTGCCGGCAGCGCCGGTGGCCCCAACGCTCCACGTCTGGTGGGACGTCCACAACCTGTGGCTGTCCGCATCGCATCCAGAGGTCTCAGTCAGCGCCATCGGCGCCGGAGAGACCGTCAGCGTCACGCTGCACTTCGACAAGGCTGGTTGGGCAGTTGGTGACCCGATCCTGAGCGCACGCCTGATCGCTGGCCCGTCGGTCCTCCCGGGGGCCTTCGACGAGCTGGTCAGTATCGCGCGCGCTGATGCGCCAGGGGAGCCGTCGTGGAATCCCAACAATCTGGTCTTTGACTACACGATCGAAAGCGGTCGTGGGTCGGCTCCATTCAACCGGTGGATCGTCAATGACATACCGGCAGATACGGCATTGGCGCAGGGTGGCGAGGTCGTTACCTGGACACTGACTCTCACCAACAATGACCCGCTCACCGGAACCGTGAGTGCCCAGGCGGAAGTGGATAACTGGGGGGCTTGGGCCTACCTCGGAGCTCCATACTTCCTGCAGACATTCGGTTCGATCGTGGTCGCGCCGACCTACGGTACCTGTGCCTACGACTCGTACTGGGCGTGGGTGGACTGGACAGCAGAACTGCCGCCTGGAGCCAGCGATACGTGCGCCTGGACCGCGACTCTGGATCCTGCGATGCTGCCCGGTGAGGACCACCTGAGCATCCTGTGGGCCCCTGGCGTGGCTGATGTCGCTGATGCCTATTGGCGCACAGCTGCCGGTCACGTAGATGGGACCAAGACATCCAGTCCCGCCGCCGCAGCTCCGGGTGAGAGCTTCAGCTATCTTGTGAGCCTCTCCAACATCAGCGCGGAGGACGCATCCGTATACTTCTCCGACCCGCTGCCCGACGAAGTAGCTTTCGTCTCGGCTACTGGCGGCGCGACCTACGATGCTGGGACGCACACGGTTACCTGGACCGGGCTGGTTCCCGGCTCGACGCTCTCGACGGCCGATTTCGAAATCGTCGTCCAGGTGGGCTCCGGTGTTGCCGAGGGCACCGTCATCGAGAACGAGGCCACGGTGGCCGACAAGCTCGGCGGTACGCCCTTCGCTACCCTGGAAGCCTCCACCCTGGTCGACGATGGCCTGGCGCCGGTGCTGGAGATTGAGAAGACGGTGGACCAGCTCACCGCCTACGCCGGCAATACGGTCGGCTACACCATCGTCTTCGAGAACACGGGCACGGAGGCAGCGGTCAACCTGGTGGCGATGGATCCGGTACCGGACTATCTGAGTCCGAATCCGTTCAGCCTGATGGTGGACCTCGGCTTCGGTCCGATGCCCGCGCCGCCTGGGATCTGGGACCCCGAGAGCCATATGATGGCCTTCCAGGCACCAGGTCCGGTCCCGCCTGGCCAGGAGTACACACTCAGCTACCGGGCGCGGATCGACAATCGTGCCCCGGTGGGGCTGGCTGCCATCAACCCGGCGATTGTCGACGCCGACAACGCGGTGGCGGACTTCGACAGCGCGCTAACCGAGGTGGTGGCCGGCAGCCGGATCATCCTACCTATGTTCAGGACCAACTATAGCCCGGCCCCTGCTACGACCATCACGATTCTCCACACCAATGATACCCACGCGCATCTGGAACCCTTCCAGCCGTTTGGGGAGGTGCTGCAGGGTGGCGTGGCGCGGCGCTACACCGCCATTCAGCAGGTGAAGGCTGAGGGCGGCAATGTCATCCTGGTGGACGCCGGGGATGCCTTCCAAGGAACCCTCTACTTCAACGTGTGGCAGGGCGAAGAAGAGGCATACTTCATGAACGCGCTGGGCTACCAGGCTATGGCCGTCGGCAACCACGAGTTCGACTCTGGCCCGGCTGCGCTGGGTGACTTCATCGAACTGGCCGACTTCCCGGTGCTCAGCGCCAACATCGACGCCTCTGCCGAGCCTACGCTGGCCGGCCTGATCGAGGCCTACACCGTTCTTGACGTGGGCGGCGAACAGGTTGGCGTCTTCGGCCTGACCACCGAGGAGACAGACATCCTCTCCAGCCCGGGGCCCAATGTCGTGTTCAACGACACCGTCGCCACGGCGCAAGCCACTGTGGACGAGCTAGAGGGCATGGGCATCAACAAGATCGTCGCCCTTACCCACCTCGGCTACGGCCCGGACCAGGCCCTCGCGGCGGCGGTCGACGGCATCGACGTCATCGTCGGTGGCCACTCGCACACCCTGCTGGGCAGTATGGAGGGAGCTGCAGGGCCCTATCCCACGGTAGTCACGTCGCCCGCTGGCGACAAGGTGCTGATCGTCAGCGCCCAGGATTGGGGCCGGTACCTAGGTCGCATCGATGTCGGCTTCACCGCCGATGGCACGGTGCAGAGCTACTCTGGCGAGCCAATCTTCCTTGACGAAAGCATCGCCGAGGATCCCACCATCGTCGCTGATGTGGCCACGTTCGCCGAGCCCATTGAGGACCTGAAGAACACCGTCATCGGCGAGTCTGCAGTGCTCCTCGAGGGCACGCGAGCTCTGGTGCGCAGCCAGGAGACCAACCTCGGTAACCTCATCTGCGACGCGATGCTGTGGGCTACGGCTGGTGAAGGCACGCAGATCTGCATCCAGAACGGCGGCGGCATCCGCGCCAGCATCCCCCCTGGTGAGGTTACCATGGGCCAGGTGCTGGAAGTGCTGCCTTTCGGCAACCAGATCGCCACCTTCGGCCTGACCGGTGCCGACGTATGGGCAGCGCTGGAGAACGGCGTCAGCCAGTGGGAGAGCGGCGCTGGTCGCTTCCCGCAGGTCGCTGGCCTGAAGTACGTCTTCGACCCCAGCCTGCCGGCAGGCTCGCGCATCGTAAGCGTGGACGTCAAGCAGGCCGATGGCACGTACGAGCCCCTCGACCTGGAGGAGGTCTACAAGCTGACCTCCAACAACTATATGCGCAATGGTGGAGATGGCTACTCGATGTTCGCTGAGAACGCCATCGACCCCTACGACGCGGGTGCCGTGTTGGCGGATGCCGTGGCGGACTACATCGCGGCCTACTCCCCGGTCAGCCCGACGGTCGAAGGCCGGATCACCAAGCTGGACGTGCTGGTGACCATTCTGCACACGAACGACCTCCACGGCCGCTTCCCGACCGAGTACTACTACAGTACCCCCGAGGGTGTGACCTTCCTGGCTTCGCACATCGCGGCAGAGCGGGCCAAGAACCCGAACACGTTGCTGCTCGATGCCGGAGACACCTTCCAGGGGAACGCGTTCGCTCAGTACTTCCGCAACGCAACCCCCAACCCCATCGCGGGCGCGATGAACATGCTCGACTACGACGCCATGGTCATCGGCAACCACGAGTTCAACTTCGGGTCAGCGACCTTCGCCACGATGTTGGGGCAGCTCGACTTCCCGATCCTGGGGAGTGCCAACCTGGATGACGACGGCACCTACGGCTTCATCAACGACAGCGTGGATGACTACATCACGTTGGATGTCGATGGAGTGAAGGTGTCCATCTTCGGCCTGACCAACCCGGAGGTGCCGATCTACGAACTGCCGAGCAACATCGAAGGCCTGACCTTCTATACGGCCACCACGACGGCTGAGACGCTGGTGCCGGAGATTCTGGCCGACGAGGATCCGGACCTGCTGGTTGCCCTTACGCACATCGGGTACGATGTGTACAAGGGAAGCTACGACAAGGACAAGGCGATAGCGGAGCAGGTGCCCGGGATTGACGTGATCGTGGGTGGGCACAGCCACACCAAGTTGGATCCGGCCGTGATGATCACCTCCACCGTCAACCCCGCCGGGACGTTGGTCGCCCAGACGAGAGCGTACGGGCAGTACCTGGGGAAGGTCAACGTGGGCTTCACCGGCAACATCACCGACGGCTACGAGATCGTGTTCCGGGAGGGTTACCTGCTCGAGGCGAAGGATACGACCGAAGATGCTGCCATGGTTGCCTACCTGGCGCCCTTCGAGGTCGATCTGGAGGACTACACTGAGCAAGTGATCGGGCAGACCACCGCGCCGATCGACGCGCTGGACGCCTACACCGAGGAGACCACTG
>JASFVG010000059.1:0-15237 GCA_050049955.1 Anaerolineae bacterium
CAAGGAGGGCTACAGCGAGGAGTACGGCGCGAGGCCACTGCGCCGGGTCATCCAGAGCAAGATAGAGGACCCCCTTTCCGACGCCATCCTGGGTGATCGGTTCACTCCGGGCAGCACGCTAATCGTCGGGGCCGAGGGTGGGGAATTCACCATCCGCGGCAGCAAGAGCAAAAGGCAAAACGAGCCCACCAAGCAGCCCATGACCGCGTAGCCGTTCGAGTCGACCGATAGAAGGGCCGCCGATTGATCGGGCGGCCCTTTTTTTGTGCCGTTGAAACTGCCGGCTACGTCGCATACACGTGTTCCAGCGCAGGGACGATGACGCGCCAATCGTATCGCCGTTCCACAAAGGCACGGGCGTTCTCCCCGAGTTCAGCACCACGGTCGGGGGACTGCAGAAGCGTGACAACGGCCTGGGCGAACTCAACCGGCGCATCCGCGAGGACTACCTCGCGCCCATGGGTAATTGGATATCCCTCAGCACCCAGCGACGTAGCCACCACCGGCTTGGCTAGTGCCATGGCCTCCAGCAACTTGAGGCGTGTTCCGCCCCCCATGCGCAGCGGAGCCACGTATACCGCTGCATCCGCGATGAAGGGTCGTACATCCTCGACCCAACCGGTTAGCGTCATGCTCGAATCCTGTCTGAGTGCGTTCAGTCGTCTATGCGGTCGCTGGCCAACGATTGTGAAATGAACCTCCGGTACCGCAGCCCGTATGAGAGGCCACACTCTCCTGGCAAACCACAGCACAGCGTCCACATTGGGCCGGAAGTCCATCGTTCCCGTGAAGACAATGGACTGGGCCGGAGGGCGTCGCCTTGCCATCTCCGGTGAATAGAAGCGTGTGTCGATGCCGTTAGGAATCACTGTCACTTCGCGTCGGGGGATAAGCCTCCTCAGGGCCTTCGCATCTGCGTCAGACACGGCTATTACACGATCGACACGTCTGCAAACTTGCGCTTCGTAGCGCCGGAGCCTGCGCCACTGAACAAAGGAGTACGCGGCAGCTGGCCAACGAGCCGGTGAATACAGATCGGTCAGAAACGTTCGCTCTTGCAGTACGTATTCGCAGTTGTGATCATCGAACACGACGAGCGGACGGTTGGATCGGTCAGAACTCTTGCTAGCTTCTTCGATAGTGTCTAGGTAGCGTGCCAACTCGATGCCCTCGATTTGCACGACGTCGAAGGGCTCTCGACGCAACCAATCCAGCAGACGTCTGGCATAGACATCGGATGCGAGCCGCAGCGCCATGTCCGGCTGCCGTCCCGCCAGTACACCCCAAAGGCGGTCGTGAAACGTGCGCACCGGTGGTTCCACAGCCTCAATTCGACAAGCTACTCTCAGCTCGTCGGCTGTCTCATCCGACTGCCCCGGATCAAGAAACGACAGTACCGCGATCTCGTGCTTGGCACCCAGGTTGGAGATCAGCCCCCAGTTGCGCAAAGCGGTTCCTTTCTCAGGAGGATACGGTAGTTGTGGGGTGAGAAAGAGGATCCTCATCTTAGGTCTCCAGTGTCTCCAGATACACCGCCAGCGTCTGCTGAGCCGTGCGCTTCCAGCTGAACCGGGCCGCTTGTGCAAGACCCTTCTCCCTCATCTTGGTGCGAAGGTCCCCGTCCGCCAGCACCCGCTCAAGTGCCGCAGCGAGTGTGTCAGGCTCGTCGGGGTCCACCAGGAGCCCAGCGGCGCCAACCACCTCTGGCAGCGATGCCCGCTCCGAGACCACGACTGGCGTACCACAAGACATCGCCTCCAGCGCAGGTAGCCCGAATCCCTCATAAAACGAAGGGGTGATCGATACGCTCGCAGCGTTGTAGAGCTTCGGTAAGTCGTCATCGGGCACCTCATGCAGAAAGCGCACGCGACTGTCCAGACTCAGCGCCTCGATGTGCTCGAAGACCTCATCGAACAGCCAGCCTTTGCCTCCGACCAGCACAAGGGGCTGGTCGGTCCCCGTCTGATCGAGGAGAATGCGATACGCTTTGAGCAAACCCGGCACGTTTTTCCTCGGTTCGAGGGTGCCCACAAAGAGCAGGAACCCAGGGTGCAGGCCATACCTCGCGGCAGCTTTGAGTGCCTCGATCTCTGGAAGCGGGCGAAAACCCACATCGGCAGCCAGATATACCACAGTGATTCGCTCTGGCGCCACTCCCAGCAGCGTGGTCAGATCCGTCTTGGTGGCCTCGGAATCGGCCAGGATATGGTCTGCCCGCCGAGTAGCCCACTCGATCTGCTCGTTGTAGTACCTACGACTCTCGGCTGTGAGAAAGCGAGGATAGTACAAGAAGTTCAGATCGTGCACTGTGATGATCGACCGCCTGTAGCCAAACGCCGGTGGAATGAAGTCGGGGCTATGCAGGATGTCGATTCCCAAGCGGGCAATCTCGATCCCCAATGTCCAGCGCTCGAGGTGATGATGAGAAGGTGTCCAACAAGCGACCGACCGGAAGCTCGAACCAGGCGGTGACAGGTCTAGTCCCTTGCGGCTGCGGAGTATGCAGTAGTCTACACCCCCGTCCAGCTCAGCAAGGGCGTCCAGGAGGTGCAGAACGTAGCTGCGGATCCCACCTCGAGAGTAATGAACAATGCGGGCATCAATGCCGATTCGCATACCAGACCCCGGGCGAATTATAGATACCTGTCACCCGCTGTCAATCAGCGCAGTTGTCGTGACTGGTGCTTCGCTTTTCGGTTGTGGTCGGGGGTGGTATACTGCTACCATAGGAGACGTGCCAAGCAACTGCCAAACCATGCCCAGACAGACACCGTACGTTCCTGGTCGACCGGCGGTGCCGCAGCGTCCCCTGGCGCGCTATCGTCCGCTCCAGCCGGTGGGGGCTGCGTCGGCTTACGTACATGCCCTTACGGCACCTGGCGATCTTGTCGTGGACCTCTTCTGTCAGGGCCCCGCGTTTGTGCGCGAAGCAGCCGAAGCCGGACGTCGCGCGTTGGGATGCAGCATCAATCCCCTGCTTCTCACTGCTGCGCGGCTTGGCTTGACCCAGCCACAGCCGCAAGCCCTGAGCACCGCCTTCACTCATGTCGTCGATAGCCCTAAGGGAGATAGGCCGCTCCAGAGCCACCTGGTCTCCCTCTACCAGTCAGCGTGTCCCACGTGCGGCGAGACTGGCACAGCCGAATGGCTTGCGTGGGATCGAGAACTGGACCGTCCCTTCGAGAAGCAGGTTCGTTGCGAGACCTGTGGGGGCGTACAGATAGCGCCTCCAGACGAACAGGACTTCGCGCTGGCGCGTTCAACAAAGGCACGAGGCCTTGCGTACTACTACGCGCTGGATCGAGCGGCATCCATGGACGACCCCGCACGAGGTCGAACCGAAGAACTGGTCGACTGCTACACGCCGCGCAATCTGTCCGCACTGATGGACCTCAGCCGACGGGTCGAGGGCTTGAACGCCGACGAAGACGTGATGGCAAGACTCGTTGCAGCCCTGCTCGACTGCTTCGACCGGGGGAGCAAGCTCCATCCCTACGGAGAGGATCGCCCTCGTCCACGGACCCTGCGGATACCCTCCCGGTTCCTGGAGCACAATGTCTGGCTCTGTTTCAAGGAGAGCTTTTCCGATCTCCTTCGCACCGAATCTCACGCGTCACTCGACGAGGAAAAGGATGCCGCAGCCCTGGTGAGGGGTGACGCGAGCGGGTTCACTCTCGTCGCCTCCGCTGCTCGCGGTATTGGAAGCATCGTGCCGCCCGAAAGCGCAACACTCGTGTTCGTTGATCCGCCGAGACCAGACGGCGTCTTTTGGGCGCTCTCAGCACTCTGGGCGGCGTGGATTTGGGATTCGCCCGAGGCGCACGCCATGCGTCCGTTTCTGGGCCGCCGCCGCTTCGACTGGGAGTGGCATTGGCGCGCGCTCCGAGAGGCTCTGAGGGCTGTCGGCCCGCGACTCACCGCCCAGGGCTTCCTGGTGACGAGCTTCGACACAACCGACGATGACCTGATGGCATCCGTGTGCCTGGCAGCGAGCAGCGCGGGCTACAGTCTACGCGGTTGGGGCTCAACCCAAGAGCTTGGCAGTCGCATGCTCTGGCAATGGGGTGACATCCAGCATCCGTACCCAGTGGACGTTGAAGCCCTGCGGCAGGATATCACTGTGACGGCTGAGGAAGCCATCACGAGCAGCATTCGTCGGCGGGGCGAGCCTACCCGAAGGTCGCTACTGGTGGCAGGCGCACAGGCAGCTTCGGCTGAACAGGGCGCGCTGGCCCGCGGCGCAGGCCTGAAGGACGATACTCCGGTGCTGACCATGACCAGAGCTGCTGTCACTCAAGGTTTCGATGCCGCGCCCATTGCCAAGCTTCCTAGGGAAGAGACCGGGGAGGGCGAGGGACGGTGGTGGTTGACGGATCCAGCAGTTGGAGTTGATGCGCTATCCGATCGCGTCGAGGCTACCGTACGTCAGCTACTGACAGACGCCCCCGCGTCGCACGAGGATGCCCTGGTTAACGCCGTATACGCTGATTTCCCGGGGGGACTCTCTCCCGATCTCAAGCTAGTACGTGCCTGCATCTCCTCATACGGTGAGTACGACGGCGAAAGGATTCTCCTACGAACTGAGGACGATTACGACCGCCGACAGCGAGAAATCGACTCGATGGTTGAGGACCTAGCCAGACTGGGGAGAAGACTAGGATTCGATGTCACACTTGGCGGCGCGTGGCACGCGCAATGGCTGGAGAGCGGAGAAGCGTGCTACGTTTTCGCCATATCCTCCACAGCGGAGGTGGCTCCCTATCTCCTAGGTGAGAGGCTGCCAGAAACAGCTGGACGGCGATGCCTGGTTGTCCCGGGCAGCCGGGCAGAGCTGATCAGCCTCAAGATGAAGGGTGACGCCCGCTTGGTCGAAGCTGTCGAGAAGGGCGGATGGCAGTTCATCAAGTTCCGCTACCTTCGTCGTTTGATGGACAGCCAAGAACTGGATCGCTTCACCTTCAAGACCGTTCTGGGTCTTGACCCTATTGCCGAACAAGAGAGTGCACAAATCCCGCTGCTGTGATGCAGCCACCCTGCCACAACCGCCCGATCGGCATATGGCAGGTCAGCTTTCGTCAGCCTGCCAACTGGACGCAGATCGGTCAGCTTGGGTCTGGTAGTGCGTCACCGACCCGATGAGGGCGGCACCAAAAACTGGTTCCGGAAGGATGACCATTCGCGGCTGCCCAGGGTCGACACGGAATCGGGCTTTCCTGACCGAGACGGACTGCGAGCTACCTAAGTCCTGGCGTAACCTATTGCTAAGGAGCTTCCTATGAGACGAGGTTACCTGGTCGTGCTGATTGCCTTGACTGTGCTCACGCTGCTGTCGCTCACCGCCAACGCTCTCACCATTGTCGAACTTCTGTGGTGGCGGCAGTACGCTTTGACTGAGGTCGCCAGTGCCCGTACCCTCGTCAGAGGTATTGGCGAGGAGACCTTCTCGTATGTCTTCGAGGTGGATCAGGAGATCCCAGTGACTGCCAGCATCCCGTTCAGCCAAGAGATCACAGTGCCGATCAATACCACGGTCCCCGTCCAAACCACCGTCGTCGTGCCAATTGACCTGGCCTTCACCACGTACAACTTGTCGGTGCCCATCAACACGGTTTTTCCCGTAGATATGGAGGTCACCGTTCCAGTCAGCCAGACGATAGACGTGGTCACGACTGTACCGATGGACATCGATGTGCCCATTGAGATTGTCCTTGCTGACACACCGCTCGTTGGATACCTGCAGAAGATAGACGCGATTCTAGCCAACGTGGCAACTGAGTTGAACCGCCTGGTGTGGCAGAGGTGATTGACGCCCCCTTCCGCCGGCGGTATAATCCTTTGGCACATGCTCAAAGGCACGGGGCCACGTCAGGTCCAGGGCACGGTTCCGCCATCTGCCCACCCGGGGACCGAAAGCGGGTGTGTTGCGATCTGGCGCGAGCGCTGCTTGCTTTGGCAGAAGCAGGACCTCCGGCGCGCACTGGCTCACTTCACGTTCGTCGCTGACGTGACTACGCTAGCCGCCGCCTGTCAATTTGCCGGCGACGGTGACACCCTCGTCGCCCGCTACGACGGACTACCCTTCGCAGCGATTGCCTTCCACAGCCAGCGCGCATCCTCTGAACGCTATGACGCGGCCAGACGGATAGCGAAGCTCACCGAAGGGCTAGTTTCTCCCGCAGAGGCATTCTATTGCCTGGTTGCCGACGATGAACTGGCCTTATTGGAGGCCGCCTACCAGGTGCTGGAAATCCATCCTGAGCAGCAGATGCTGTACTGTGGCTGTCCATCCCGGCTCGACCCCGGGGACGCTGTGCGCTTGACCCTGGGGGACCTACCCGCTATGGCGGCACTGGCCCGGCGGGAGGGCATGATGGCTTTCGAGCAAGACCCTCTAGCCCGAGGGCCTTGGTACGGCGTCCGGCGCGGCGGACGTCTGGTCGCCCAGGGAGGCATTCATCTGTCTCTTGCCCGGGCAGCCGAGCTTGGCAACATCGTTACGGCTGGCACACATCGACGGCAGGGCCTCGCGACACAGATCGTGGCCGCGCTGTTGCGAGATCTCGTGCCAACAGGAAGAGCGGTCTTCCTCCAAGTACTCGAGGACAACGTGCCAGCTATGACCTTCTATCAAGAGATAGGTTTTCGGAAACTACGTGCCATGGTTCTGGCCAAGTGTCGGATGTAGAGCTGCGGCTCTCACAGGCACGTTCTTGGTACGTGTGAGTATTCTCTCACAGAGCGGTGACGGCGGACACTTCAGCAAATCCGTATCACCGTCTATCATAGAGTCGGCAACGCATTGAATCTGAGCCTTGCTGCATTTCACCTTCGGCATCGACCTTAGTGCCGATCGGATTCGTGGTATCGCGTTTGCGCTCTTAGGCACGGGGAGGCTATTCTATGGCGCGAGGTATGGTTGAGATTAAGGAGGATCGCTGCAAAGGATGCGGCCTCTGTGTGAACGTCTGCCCGGCGGAGATTCTCCAGTTGGCACAGGATCGGTTCAACCTAAAGGGCCATCACCCTGTTGAGGTGAGCGATCCAGAGAAGTGCACCGGCTGCGCGATGTGCGCGACCATCTGCCCAGACGTGGTCTTCACCGTGTACCAATTGAAACGTCAGCGGTCGCGCGCAGCTGCATAGGAGATAGACAATGGCAAAGGAACTCTTGGAGGGAAACGAGGCATTTGCTGAGGCAGCCGTCCGAGCGGGAGTGGAGGCCTACTACGGCTATCCGATCACGCCCCAAAGCGAGGCCCTGGAGCATCTGTCGAAACGCCTTCCGGAGCTTGGTCGGGCGTTCCTACAGGCGGAAAGTGAGATTGCCGCGATCAACATGGTCTACGGCGCAGCCTGCGCCGGTGCGAGGGTGATGACATCCTCGTCGAGCCCAGGAATCAGCTTGATGCAGGAGGGGCTTTCCTACATCGCCTGCTCAGAAGTGCCTGTCGTCCTGGTCAACGTGATGCGAGGTGGCCCGGGCCTGGGGAACATCCAACCGTCACAGGGAGACTACTTCCAGGCTGTGAGGATGGCAGGTCACGGGGACTTCCACATGATCGTCCTGGCCCCTGCTAACGTGCAAGAACTGATCGACACGGTTGTGCTGGCCTTCGACCTCGCGGAGCAATACCGTACGATCTCGATGGTGGTTGCCGACGGATCGATTGGTCAGATGATGGAGCCGGCAGAGCTACCGCCTATGCGTCCGGTTCGACCACCTGAACGCCGACCAGACTGGGCTCTGACCGGCGCTCGGGGACGTGACGCGAACACGATCACCTCGCTCTACTTGGGGGCCGACAACCTGGAGCGCGTAAACCTTCGCTTGCAGAGAAAACTGGAGATGATCTCCAAGAACGAGGTGCGCTGGAAGGAGTACGACACTGACGGCGCAGATCTGTTGCTGGTCGCCTTCGGCACCGTGGGACGCATCTGCCAGACCGTTGTTCGGGACGCTCGGGAGCAGGGAATCAAGGTAGGTCTGTTGAGACCCATTACCCTGTGGCCTTTTCCGACTAGACGCATCGCCGAGCTAGCTGAGCAAGTGCAAGGCATCCTGACAGTTGAGATGAATGCCGGTCAGATGGTTGAGGACGTACGCCTGGCAGTTGAAGGTCGCTGCAGGGTGGCCTTCTACGGTAGAATGGGCGGTGTGATCCCCCTGACGGACGAAATACTCCCAGAGCTTGAGACGCTGGCCGCCGAGGTCAGCGGCGCAGAGGAGGCCTGCAATGGCGACTGAGAACATACCTGTGAACAGGAAGCTCGTCTACAGCTATCCGGCGAGCCTGACAGAGGCTGACACCCACTACTGTCCAGGCTGCACTCATGGGATTATCCACCGTCTCGTGGCGGAGGTGCTGGACGAACTTGGTGTCCAAGATAGGACCATCGGTATCGCTCCTGTAGGGTGCTCGGTCCTGGCGTACAACTACATCGACGTAGATTTCGCCGAGGCAGCCCACGGGCGGGCGCCGGCAATGGCCACAGGCCTGAAGCGGGTCAGCCCCGATAAGCTGGTCTTCACTTACCAGGGGGATGGCGACCTGGCAGCGATAGGCACAGGAGAGATCGTTCATGCCGCCAATCGAGGCGAGCTGTTCACGACCTTCTTCGTTAACAACGCCATCTATGGCATGACAGGCGGACAGATGGCACCAACGACGCTGCCGGGCCAGGTGACAACCTCGTCGCCAACTGGGCGTGACGTCGAGGAGGCCGGTTTTCCCATCCGGATGGCCGAGCTGCTGGGAGGCCTACCAGGGGCCGCCTACGTCACCAGGCAATCGGTCCTGGACGTCCGTGGGATTCGCCGCGCTAAGCAGGCGATCAAGACCGCTTTCCGCACGCAGCTGGACGGCCTGGGCTTCTCTATGGTCGAGGTTGTCTCCACCTGCCCCACCAACTGGGGTATGGCACCCCAGGAAGCGTTGGATTGGGCAAAGGAGCACTTGTTGGCCTATTTCCCCGTGGGCGACACAAAGGTAAGCGAAGCTGTACGTGTATTGATGAAGGGCTAGGAGACATCCATGCAAGAAGAGGTCATTGTTTCTGGCTTCGGCGGGCAGGGTTCGCTGTTCGCTGGACAGCTGCTGGCCTACGCCGCGATGGATCAGGGCCTCCAAGTGACCTGGATTCCCTCCTACGGGCCTGAGATGCGCGGGGGAAAGGCGCGCTGCACCATCGTCGTTTCCGACCGAGAGATAGGGGCACCACTCGTGCGGCGTCCCAGCGCCGCCATTGTGCTTAACATCCCATCAATGCGCGCCTTCGAGCCGTTGGTGAAAGCCGATGGCGTTCTCATCGTCAATAGCTCGATGGTTCCAGACACCAGTGGGCGCGCGAACATCAGGGTCGTCTACGTCCCGGCCAGTGACATGGCAACCGACCTGGGGAACGTGCGCATGGCTAACGTGATCTGTCTGGGCGCCCTGATAGGGTCCAAACGGGTTGTTTCGCTGGATGCCATCGAGCAGGCGCTGGATCGCCACCTGCCGGAACGACATCGCCACCTGCTGGCACTGAACAAAGAAGCGCTGCGCACCGGTGCAGCACTGGCCCGGGAGCAGGGCTAGAGGCCGGTGGTGAGTCGTTCAAGGGCTAGCGAGCGTCCCACGAGGTCAAGGCCGCGGCAACGCAACACCGTGGGTGCCGGTGCCCGGGTGGTCTGAGAGCGCGCAATCCGGAGAGGCTTCCCTCAGGCTGGACCTTTCTCGCGCGACACGACTGAAAGTGGAGCTTGAGTTCGCTCCACGTTCTGGCATGTTGTCGGCGTGGGTGATCGCGGGTTGGAGGCGAGCAGACCGAGCATCACCCGCTGCACCCTCATTCGCCACTTGTCAAACCTCTCAACACGTGTATAATCCGCTAAGTTGCGAATTAGTCGCAATAAGGCTGTGCACAGCTATGGATGCTAATGACAGGGGCGAGACAACCCCCAGTCTGCGAGAGGCCTTCCGGAAGACCGGAAGACGCCTTACCTCGCAGCGGCGCCTAATCCTGGACATCCTCGCCGAAAGCGACGAGCACCTGGAAGCGGACGCCGTGCACGAGCGAGCCAAAAAGCGTGCCCCGGGGCTGAGCCTGGCGACCGTCTACCGTACCTTGGCTGTGCTCAGAGAGATGGATCTCGTTGAGGAGCATCGGCTCGGTGAAGGCCACAGCCACTACGAGGCGGTCAGGGACGAGCCACACTACCACTTCACCTGTCAGGAGTGTGGAAGGGTGATCGAGTTCGACACCCCCTTGGTTGGAGAGATCAAGCGCGAGCTGTGCAAGCAGCTGGGCTTTCGCGTCACGGGAACCCACCTTCACTTGACCGGCTACTGCAAGGGTTGTTGCCGCCAGGAGATATCGAAGGGGTAGCAGGAAAATGGCCCTTGCTATGAACTGTCGCTTCCAAAGGGGCGATCGCATCCCCGAGCGCTCAGCTTAAGGGGTATTGACCTGGATAGGAGGAATATACGGTAATGCACAGGAAGTCCGACAAGCATTGGGCCTCGTCATCGCACGGACCAGAAGACCAGGTTGTTTCCTTGAGCATCCTGCATACAGGGGAGCACGGAGAAGTTGTCAGGTTGGCCGGCGGGCACAGCGTGCTGAGCCGGATGACGGCTTTGGGCTTCACGCCTGGCGCCGATGTGACTGTCATACAGAACTTCGGAAGGGGACCACTCATAACGATGGTGCGTGACGCTCGGGTCGCCCTGGGGCGTGGTGAAGCCAGGCGCGTCTACGTTCGCAGGAGATCGCTGTGAACCATCGGAGCCCGACCGTCACCAAGGTCGGCGTCGATGAGGGGGCTGTTTCCGAGGAACGAACGGTACTGGTAGCCCTTGCCGGTCAGCCGAATGTGGGGAAGTCGACGCTCTTCAACCTACTCACAGGCCTTGATCAGCACGTGGGGAATTGGCCGGGTAAGACGGTGGAGCGGAAAGAAGGCACGCTCAGCCACAATGGAACCTCGTATCGGCTGGTGGATTTGCCCGGCACGTACAGCCTGACGGCTAACTCCGCCGAGGAACTCATCACTCGTGAGTTCATCATCAAGGACCGTCCTGACGTGGTCGTGGCCCTGGTCGACGCCGCAATCCTCGAGCGCAGTCTCTACTTGGTGGCAGAACTCATCCCACTGCCAGCACCTGTTATCGTGGCGCTAAACATGATGGATGTGGCTCAACAGGAAGGCGTGCACATTGAGCCGCAAGTGCTGCAAGCCGCGCTAGGGGCACCGGTTGTACCGATGATCGCCACACGGAACGAAGGCGTCAGGCAACTCCTGGACACAATCGACGCGGTGGTACGCGGCAGATACGACTACAACCCAACCCTGCCACGCATCCGCGAGGACCATCAGGATGTCCTGGACACCGTAGAGAGTCTGATCGAGGGTGCTGTACCTGATCCCTATCCTCAAGATTGGGTGGCCCAGAAGCTCCTTGAGGGTGACACGAAGATAGGCGAGATGATGGAAAGCCACCTTCCGGGGGACCGGCACACGGCGCTGCAGACGCTCCTTATGGAGCATGACGATGCTCTCGTCGCCATTGCCAGCGGTCGCTACGAGTGGATTGGGCGGATGATTCGCGCCGCTCTGAGACGGCCCACGACCGGCCTGATCACGCGGACGGAGCGGCTGGATCGCTGGGCCACACATCCGTTCTGGGGGCTGGTGGTCCTGGCAGCGATTCTCGGCCTAGTCTTCTGGCTCACTTATGCCGTGGGAAGCCCTCTTCAGGAGTTGCTGGATACCTACGTGGTGGGCACTGCAGCGGAAGCAACCCGGGCGGCGCTGACTGGTACACCGGTCTGGTTGGCTGATCTCGTGGCAGATGGGGTCATTGGCGGCGCCGGAGCGATGCTCACTTTCCTGCCTATCCTGGTCATCTTCTTTGCCGTCATGGGGACGCTCGAGGACGTCGGCTATCTGGCGCGGGTGGCCTATGTGATGGACCGGTTCATGCATCTTATGGGGCTCCACGGCAAGTCGTTCTTGCCCTTGTTTCTCGGTTTCGGCTGCAATGTACCGGCAGTACTCGGCGCCCGAGTTATCGAATCGGAGCGGGCCCGCCTGCTGACGATTCTGCTCGCCCCGTTGGTCCCCTGTACCGCCCGCATGTCCGTTATCGCCTTTCTGGCACCCGCCTTCTTCGGATCCTCCGCTACACTGGTGTCTTGGGCGATGATCCTGCTGGCGCTAGCGATTCTGGCTGTCTCAGGGGTGCTCATCAACAAGATTGTCTTCCACGGAGAGCGTGCGGCTTTCATCATGGAGCTGCCTCTCTATCACCTTCCGAATTGGCGCTCTGTTGGCCTGCAGGTGTGGCACCGGAGCATCTCCTTCGTCCGCAAGGCCGGGACGCTAATTCTGGGGGTTTCCGTGATCGTGTGGGCCCTGTCGACCCTGCCCGCCGGTGAGGTCGAGACCAGTTTCCTAGCCCGGATCGGACGGCTATTCCAGCCCCTGGGTCTGCTCATGGGATTCGACTGGCGATTGACTGTGGCGCTGCTGACCGGCTTCATCGCCAAGGAGAACTCGATCGCCACCTTGGGCGTTCTGTTCGGGACGAGCGAAGGAACAGGCCTGGCAAACATGCTGGCCACGACATTTCCTATCTCAACCGCGCTAGCCTTCCTCACAGTGCAGATGCTGTTCGTGCCGTGCGTGGCTACGGTTGCCGTCATCCGGCAGGAGACCGGGTCGTGGAAATGGACGCTCTTTGACCTAGGGTTCCTGCTTGTCGTCTCCCTGGGTGCGGGCACAGCCGTCTACTGGGCCGCTCGGCTGCTCGGGCTGTAGCGACCCGTCCGACCAGAGGCCGATATGCGGAAACTGGAGTGGTTGCTGATCCTACTATTGGCAGGGCTGGTTCTCGCCGCGGTAGCGGTCATCGTCGGCGCTCCCCGTCTTGATCCCGTCCATCCCCCCTCTGAGAAGACGCTCGAAATCGGCGAGACTGAGACCATGCCTGGACGGGTGGTGGAAGTTCTGGAGGAGGGCACCCTCGACTTCGACGACGGGAGCAGCCATCCGTATCAGCGCTTGGTGGTACGCGTCGATCGGGGCACGTTGGCCGGTGACGAGATTGTCGTGGAGGAAGGGACCGCGAACATCATTGGCAGCGAGCGGCTGTTCCAACGTGGTGATCGCGTCTTCTTGGAGCGCGTGGTAGGACCGGAAGGCGATCGCTTCTACATCTCCGACGTAATCCGCCTTGGCCCCTTGCTCGCCATCCTGTTCCTGTTCCTTGTCCTGGTTGTCGCCGTGGGCAGATGGAAGGGGTTGCGAGCTCTCGGCGGCTCCCTGTTCAGTCTAGCTGTCATCTTCGCCTTTATCTTGCCCGGCATCGTGGCAGGGCGTAATCCTGTGGGCATCAGCATCGCCGGCTCTGCCTTGATGCTGTGTGTATCAACCTATCTCACCTACGGATGGAACCCCAAGGCCCATGCTGCGATAGCTGGCATGTGCCTCAGTTTGGCCCTGACCGGGTTGCTGGCCTGGCTGTTCGTGGACTGGACGCGGCTAAGCGGCATGGGAATGGAGGAGAGCGCCTTCCTGGTGATGGCATTCGGGTCCGATATCGATCTCCGCGGACTCGTGCTGGGCGGGATTATCATCGGTGCTCTGGGCGTGCTTGACGACATCTGCGTGGGACAGGCGTCGGCCGTCTTCGAACTGAAGGGGGCCAATCCTGAGCTGAGTTGGCTGAGCCTTTTCCGGAGCAGCCTCAACATCGGCACTGACCACATAGCAGCTATGGTCAACACCCTGCTCCTGGCTTACGTGGGCGGGGCAATGCCCTTGATGCTGGCCTTCACCATCTATCAGGAATCGCTGTTTCGTAGAATCAACCGGGAGCCGATCGCTGAAGAAATCGTACGCACTCTGGCCGGCAGCGCTGGACTCGTTCTCGCCGTACCGATCACTGGGCTAATCGCCAGCCTGCTGGCCCGCTCCACAGGCAGAAGGGCGCCCAGGCGGGAGGGTCATGCTCGATAGACTGCTAGAGCTACTACGAGAAGGCGGCACTCGCCCGATCCGCAGCATCGCAGAAGAGCTTGATACCACGCCAGAGCTTGTGCGCGCGATGCTGGAGGATCTGGAAAGGATGGGCCACTTGCGCCGCCTACGTGCCGAATGCGAGGCCCGTTGCTCGACGTGCAGCGTATCGGCTGGGTGTGTGGCAAGGTACGCCTCCCACGACGATGGCATTGACCAGGGGATGATGGGCTGGGTACTTGCGGATACACGCAAGGCCCGATAGCCAGCTGTAACCTCTGACCGACGCTTGCCTCCAGGTCCCCTGGAGACCTCCTCGCGCAGCTTCAAGGGCTCCCCGCTGCCGATGCACCTGTAGAGCGCGCGTGTCAACGCTCCGGACTGAGTGAGCAGCTCCTTTGTCCAGCTTACTTCCCAGAGCGACGGTCCCAGCGCTCGTGAGCAGAGGCGCGAGCAGCCTCGTTACTTGACAGTCAACCAGCAGAACCCTCCCGACTGGCGCAAGCTATGAACGGGGTGAAGGCCTGGTCAACCATACTCGCGCTTGGTTAGGGATTGCATCGTACCGTACCTGAGCTGGCTCGGGTAGAGCGACGCGTCAGGCGCTCCCCGCCGGCATTGGCCTATCGAGTGCCGAACTCCAGCCGACAGGAAACGAGTAGTCTTCTTGCCTGCCTGACCGAAAGGCCTAGCACGAACGCTGCTTCCCGGGCTTTGATGCGTCTCGCATGCAGCTCAACGACCACAACCAGCCTCTTCTGTTCTTCCCGTGTCAATGTCACTCTCTCTTCCTTGGGGTGACGTTTTCGCTGAACAGTTGCTGGGTGACAGATTCACTGAACAAAGACAGCCCGGCCATGGAGGCTGGACAAATGACAGGGTATGTGCTAAACTTGTCGCCGTTCAGGGCTCTCCCACGTCGGCCTCCTGTGATCGTGCTCCGTAAGCCCAGGCGCGAGGCCTGTGACCAAGAGGGCTTGCGTTAAGGGAGCCGAACCAGCCCCGGAACCCACCCATCGCCTACGTGACCGATTAGTCCCCTCTACCGGGCCGCGGCAGCGAGGCGATAACTTTGTGGGCTGCGATGCTGCCTCCCTGGCCGATATGGGGGTCATGCCTTGGGATTAGCCGACCGCCGGCTGGCCTTGAAGTCGGCGTGGCGGAGGCGGCCTCGCCCGACGGTTCCGAGCTGCGAAGCCTGCCGCCGCCGCTCGGTTCCAGGACGACTCAGGTGA
>JASFVG010000060.1:0-15061 GCA_050049955.1 Anaerolineae bacterium
GCGCACGCTGGCAATGGACGCTGTACAGAAGGCGAACTCGGGGCACCCGGGGATGCCGATGGGCGCGGCGGACATGGCCTATGTGCTGTGGACCCGCTACCTGAAGCATAACCCGGAGGATCCCAGTTGGCCCGATCGGGACCGCTTTGTCCTCTCGGCTGGACACGGCTCGATGCTGCTCTACAGCCTGCTCCATCTGACCGGGTATGACCTGCCCTTGGAGGAACTCAAGCAGTTCCGACAACTGGGGAGTCGCACGCCGGGCCATCCGGAGTATGGCCTCACGCCGGGGGTGGAGACGACCACCGGGCCGCTGGGACAGGGTTTTGCCATGGGGGTCGGGATGGCTATCGCCGAGCAGTTCCTGGCTGCCACCTTCAACCGGCCTGACCATACGATCTTCGATCACTACACCTACGGTATCGTCTCTGATGGCGACCTGATGGAGGGCATCAGTCACGAGGCGGCCTCCCTGGCAGGCCACCTGGGACTGGGCAAGCTGATCTACCTGTACGATGACAACGACATATCGATTGAGGGCTCGACGGACATAGCTTTCACGGAGGGCGTGCCGGAGCGCTTCCGGGCCTACGGCTGGTACGTCCAGGAAATCGATGGATACGACCTCGACGCTATCGATGCGGCGATTCGCGCTGCCCAGGATGCGGCGGACAGGCCCTCGCTCATTGTGTGTCGCACGCATATCGGGTACGGTGCGCCGAACAAGCAGGACACTGCCTCCGTGCACGGCGCACCCCTCGGAGACGAGGAACTGCGCCTCACGAAAGAGGCGCTGGGGTGGCCACCAGAGCCCGCATTCCTGATCCCCGAGACTGCGCTGGAGGAGTTCCGGCGCGCCTTGAGAGACGGACAGAGGGTGCAGGCTGAGTGGCGGGAACTATTCAGCTGCTACGCCGAGGCGTATCCGGAGCAGGCCGCCATGCTGCTACGCCTCTGGGCGGGCGAGTTGCCGGATGGATGGGAGGATGCGCTACCGACGTTCTTGCCAGCAGACGGGCCTCTGGCGACCCGGAAGGCGTCCGGCGCGGTCCTAAACGCCATCGCTGAGAGGCTGCCCACGCTGATCGGGGGCTCCGCTGACCTGGCGCCCTCCACCAACACCTATCTCTCGGGCTACGACGAGTTCCAGGCGGAGATGCCGGGAGGCCGTAACCTGCGATTCGGCGTTCGAGAGCACGCTATGGGCGCTATCCTCAACGGCATGGCCCTCCACGGCGGGCTGATTCCGTATGGGGGAACGTTCCTGGTCTTCTCAGACTATATGCGCCCAGCGGTACGGCTGGCGGCCCTTATGGAGCTGCCCGTCATCTTTGTCTGGACCCACGATTCGGTCTGGATTGGCGAGGATGGCCCGACCCACCAGCCCGTGGAGCACCTGGCTGCGCTGCGGGCCATCCCCAACCTGTACGTGATCCGGCCGGCGGATGCCAATGAGACCACGGCTGCCTGGCGGGTGGCTTTGGAGCGTGGGGACGGGCCCACCGGCCTGGTACTGAGCCGACAATCCCTGCCCATCTTGGACTCGGGGGTGTCCTGCAGAGCCGAGAACCTGGCGCGCGGCGCCTACGTCGTCAGCGATGCTGCCGAGGGCTCGCCCGAGGCGATTCTCATCGGCACAGGATCCGAGGTCCATCTGGCGCTAGAAGCACAGGCGCTATTGAGAGAGGCCGGCGTGCAAACTCGCGTGGTATCGATGCCGTGCTGGAAACGCTTTGACGAGCAACCTCAGTCCTATCGCGACCAAGTTCTTCCACCAGAGGTCGCGGCACGGGTGGCTATCGAGGCGGCCGTGCCGCTGGGCTGGGAGAGGTACGTGGGTCCGGGAGGCGAGGTGATGGGCATCCAGCGCTTCGGAGCCTCCGCCCCCTACAGGGACCTGATGGAGGCGTTCGGCTTCACGCCTCAGGCCGTCGCCGAGCGGGCCCTCGCCCTACTGGCCAAGTAGGTCGGGTTTGCTACCCGACTCACATGGGAGAAACGGAATGACGGAAGAGGGCGCCCAGCCCATCACCTACACTGGGTACTACGATAGCGACAACCGGCCGGTTCGCGGGGTGGTGCCGGCTGAGGCCGTGATCACCCTCAACGTCAACGGTCGGCCGCTGGTTCGGCTGATGTGTACTCCAACGCGCCTGGAGGACCTGGCGGTCGGGTTCCTGTTCAACGAAGGGCTGATCAGGGGGATGCAAGACCTGGTCGTGGTCGAGTTGTGCTCAGGCGGGGAGGGGGTGGACGTCTGGCTGGACCACGATATCGAGGCGCCCGAGCTCCGCGCCATTACGTCGGGTTGCTCGGGGGGCACGACTTTCGAGGATCTGCGGACCTCACAGCACCAGACAACGTCGAACCTGGTCCTGACGCCAGGACAGGTGGTGGCCCTTATGGAGGAGCTAGCGGAGGCTGCTTCTCTCTACCGGCGGGCTGGCGGAGTCCACACCTCAGCTCTGGCGGCGCCGGGCGAGACGCCGCGGCTGGTCTGCATAGCGGAGGATGTCGGTCGGCACAACACGCTCGACAAGATCGCGGGGATCTGCCTACGGGAAGGGCACATGCCGGAGGACAGCGTGCTGCTCACCAGCGGCCGGGTTAGCTCGGAGATGGTGAGCAAGGTGGCTCACATCGGGGTCCCGGTGGTCGTGTCACGCACATCGCCAACGGCCCTATCCATCGAGCTGGCCGAAGCGTGGGGCATCACGCTGATTGGGTACACTCGGCGGCGCAGCTTTCGCGTCTACTCGGGAGAGGATAGGGTGGTCGCTGAGCCAAGCCGGCCAGGCCGTTGAAGCGACAGCCGCTTAAGGTCGCTTCCACACCGCCGCTCGACCGGAGACACGGCGCGTATGCGGCAGGCAACGTCGAAACCGACGGGTCCCCCAGACTGATCGAAGGCCCCGCTGGCCCACGACGCTCAACCGTCAATCGGGACTGCCCATCCGCTCTTCGAAGACGCGCAGCGCGCGGATGAGTCGATCCTGCTGGATACTGCTGGTGACGTCACCCCGGGTGCGCTCCAGGACACCGCGCAGCTGATCGACGCGGTGTCGAAGCCCGCCGGTGATCGCATTCGGGAAATCGAAGCCGTTGACCACGTCGTAGACCTCGTCCATCAATCCCAGCAGCCTCTCGGCTTCGGCAAGGTTTTCCCGGCGCATCTCGTCGAGGCACCGGCGGCGTAGCTCGCTGGCGGCCTCACAACAGCCGTTCAAGTAGGTTGGGTAGCTGACGTTGAGGTCCTCAGGGTCCGGGAACGTCGTGCCCTCGACCAGGGCCAGTGTGACGTGAGCCTCCACCAGTTCCTTCAGCGCGTCGCGCGTGTAGCCAGCATGGCGCAGATCAGGATAGGGCTCCAGCTTCTCGAGGATGGTTCCGGCCAGGGCATCCGCCTGACCCAGCAGGGCCCGGGCATCGCGCCACTCATTGCGATGGCTGGTTCGGATGGCGTTGCCACAGAGCCGGATAAGCTCCCGGGTGCTGCGCAGCACAGTGTCGCGGACGGTATTGCGGGCCTCGAAATCCGCGCGGATGCGCTCGGCAATCGTCTCCAGCTTCTCCATTTTGGCTCCTGTCACAAGGTCAATCGTCCGGTGGGTTTGGCGGCCTAACCCCGCCGAAGAACTGCTGGGCCAGATCGTCGCCCTCCGAGGCGAGCTTGATCTCCCCGAACTGTGCCTCATACTTGTCGAGGTTGTCGGTCAGCGCCCGCAAGAGAAGCTTGGCGTGCATAGGCGTGGTGACGATGCGGGCGTAGACCTTGGCCTGGGGCGTATTGGGCAGGACGCGGGCGAAATCGAGGATGATCTCGGATGGGGAGTGGGTGATCACCGCGAAGTTCGCGTAGATGGCATCCAGGTCGGGGGGGACCTTGATGTTGACCTTTCGCTTGTGCGGTTTGGGGGTGGTCATACGTACCTCCTTGATGGAGACTCTTGCCCGGGGTAGGAGCAGCGCAACCAGAAGGTGACTGCCTTCCATCTGGGGGACGGATTTCGAGACGGGGCCATGACGCGTTGACCGCCGGCCGGGGGCCGCCCTGCCTGCACTCGACAGAGCGGCGCAGCAGCGGCGGTCACCCGTCCATACCGACCAGCCGACAGACTGAGGTCTAGAAGGGAATCTCCTCCTCGGGAGGTTCCTCGGGTATACCCTCCGAGATGTCGGCTGCGGGCATTCCCTCGCCCCGGCCGAGGAAGCGTACAACCTGGGCGGTGATCTCGAAGCTCGCCCGGGGTTCCCCGTCCTGTCCAACCCACGTGTGGGGCACGATCTGAGTTGAGCCCGGCCCTTTGGGCAGCCTGTCGCCGCCCACCCGGCCCTCGACTAACACCAGGCGGCCCTTGTCGAGGTACTCATTGCAGGTTTCCGCCAGTCTGCGCCACGCCGTGACGCGCCACCATACGGTCTCCTCTCCCTGTTGTCCCTGCGGATCCGTCCACCTCCGGTTGGTCGCGAGGGAGAAGCTCGTGACTGGCGTTCCGCTGGATGTATACCGCATTTCGGGCTTGCTGCCGACATAGCCTACGAGGACGATTCTCTGGTACATGACAGGGCCTCCTTGTTGATAGGTCGGGCTGGGATGGAGCGTAGCACCATCTTACTCCAGGAGTTCTGCGGCGTCAAATCATGGAGAGCCCCTGCTGTCAGGGCAGGGGCTCGTCCAGGCAAACCGGGCAGCGCGGATTAGCTCGCTCTCGCTATTCGTATGCCTCCGGTGCTCGGTGCGGTCTGCTGGCGAGTCAGGACTATACCCAGCCCCGAAGCTTGCACGCCTCAGCGACTCGGCCCACCGCCACCACGTACGCACCCATGCGGTTCTCCACACCGTGCTTCTGCGCCGTGTCGTGCACCGCGTGGAACGCCGCTGTCATCTTCGAGTCGAGCCGCGTGTGGACTGTTTCGAGGTCCCAGTAGTAGTCGTAGGCGTTCTGCACCTGTTCGAAGTAGGAGACCGTCACCCCGCCGGCGTTGCACAGGAAGTCCGGGATCACGTAGACGCCCTTCTCGAACAGGATGTCGTCGGCCTCTGGCGTGGTGGGGCCGTTGGCAAACTCGGCCACGATACGGGCCTTGATGTTGCCTGCGTTTGCGCCCGTGATCTGGTTCTCCAGAGCAGCCGGGATCAGGATCGTGACGTCCAGCTCCAGCAGCTCATCGTTTGTGATGTTCTTCGCGCCGGGGAAGTCCTTCACCGACCCCGTCGACCGCTTGTGATCGGCCACCTCGTCCGGATCCAGACCCGATGGATCGTAGATGCCACCGCGCGAATCCGACACGGCGACGACCTTCAGGCCCAGCAGCTCCTGTCCCAGGCTGTGGGCGAACGCTCCGGCGTTGCCGTAGCCCTGGACGGCGGTCGGTGCCCCCTGCAGCTCGAAGTCGACGACCTTGGCCGCTTCGCGGATCGTGTACATGCCCCCGCGAGCCGTGGCATCGCCGCGGCCCATGGAACCGCCCAGCGGGATCGGCTTGCCCGTAATAACGCCGGGGACGTTGTAGCCACGCATGAAGGAGTACTCGTCCATCATCCAGGCCATAATCTGGGGGTTGGTGTAGACGTCAGGCGCAGGCACGTCTGTCTCCTCGCCGATGATCTTCCCGACCTGCCGGATGTAGGCGCGGCTCAGGCGTTCCAGTTCCCTCTGCGACATCTCCTTGGGGTTGCAGATCACGCCCCCCTTACCGCCCCCGAGCGGCAGATCGACCACCGCGGTCTTCCACGTCATCCAGGCCGCCAGGGCCCGGACGGTGTCGACCGTCTCCTCGGGGTGGAAGCGGAGTCCGCCCTTTGTTGGCCCAAGCGCATCGTTGTACTGTACGCGGAACCCGTGGAAGATCTTGACGCTCCCGTCGTCCATGCGCACCGGCAGGGTTACGTGGAGCTCACGTAGCGGCCAGCGCAGGAGCTCGTGCGTGGCCGGGTCCAGGCCCATGATCTCGGCGGCCTCGTCCAGCTGCTGCTGCGCAATGGCGAAAGGGTTTCGTTCTGACATGTTCGTTTTCCTCCGTTTAGGGTAAGCGATTGCTATTCAGGCCAGGTATTGAACCGGCCACCGTATCAACCGTCGCGGAAGTGCAGGGGACGTGCGAGCGTCCGGATGCTGCCGGTCCCCTTGACGGCGCCTATGCGCACCTCCCAGGCTGCAGTGCGCGGCCCTACAATATCGAGGCTAGCCCCGAGCTCTCGGCAACTAGCCTCGTCCAGCCTCCAGCGTATCCTTCAGTAACTCTCGGGCCAACTGAGGATTGGCTTTCCCTCGAGTGGCCCGCATGACCCGACCGATAAGCCAGCCAAGTACCTGCTTCTTGCCGCTGAGATACTCCTCCACCTGTTGGGGGCTTTCATCCAACACTTGCTTAACGAGCTCCAGCAGGGCGTCTGCGTCCGATATCTGGGCCAGGCCCCGATCGCTGACGATGTCCTGCGCATCGCGGCCGGTGGCAAGCATCTCCTCGAGCACGTCCTTCCCCGTTGTCTGGTTGATCGTGCCTGCGGTAACCAGCCCAATGAGGCTGGCGAGCCCTTCCGGTGAGACACCCGGGACCTCAGCCTCCCGCTGATCGGCCTTCTTCAATCGGAATAGCTCGCCCGTGATCCAGTTAGTCGCGTCCTTGGGTGGGGCGCCCGCCTGGACGACTTGTTCGAAGTAGTCCGCCACCGCCCATACATTGGCGAGCAAACTGGCATCGTAGTCCCCAAGGCCGTAGTGAGCGCGGAACCGCGCTAGCTTCGCCCGGGGCAGCTCGGGCAGCCGGCCTCGCAGGATCTCGACCTCCTCGCGGCTGAACTCCAGCAGTGGGATGTCGGGCTCGGGGAAGTAACGGTAGTCGTGGGCGCTTTCCTTGCCGCGCTGTGGCACGGTCACGCCTTGCACCTCGTTCCAGCCCATCGTCTGTTGCTCGATCCTGCCTCCGCTCTCGACCACGGCGATCTGATGCTCAATCTCGAATTCGATCGCGTCGTGGAGGGCCCGGAAGGAGTTTAGGTTCTTGATCTCGTGGCGTGCACGCAGCTCGTCCGATCCAGCGGGGCGGACGCTCACGTTGGCCTCAAAGCGCATCACTCCCCGCTCCATGTTGCCCGAGTTGACATCGAGATAGACCAGAATCTGGCGCAGCGTCTCAGCATAGGCGCGGGCCTCGTCAGCGGAGCGGAAGTCTGGCTCGGAGACGATCTCCAGCAAGGGGACACCGGCACGGTTCAAATCAACTAGCGTGGCACCGTCCACGTGGTACAGCTTGCCAGCGTCCTCCTCCAGGTGCGCGCGATTGATGCGGATGCGTTTGGTACCCTGGCCCGCGTCGATATCCAGGTAGCCATTCACCGTGAGCGGCGAAAACACCGGGGTATACTGCGAGATCTGATAACCCTTGGGTAGATCGGGGTAGAAGTACGACTTGCGGGCAAGGCGGCTGAACTGAGGAACCTCACAGTGGAGCGCCAGACCGGTCGTCAGCGCTATCTCGACGGCCTTCCGGTTGACGACGGGAAGCACGCCGGGCATCCCCGAACAGACGGGGCATACGTGCGTGTTGGGTTCCAAGTCGCCGGTATCCTCCACCACCCGGCAACCGCAAAACATCTTGGAGGCGGTATGGATCTGCGCGTGGACTTCCAGGCCGATGACAGGCTCGTATTCCATGGGGCTCTCGAGTCGTCCTCGAGCTCACGTGGCTCGGGAGGAGGGTGTTTTGGCAGCGATGATTATACCCGGTTAACTTGATTTGGCCACGCAGGCGGGCACGCCTGCATCACCTAGCCGTGTCGCCGCACGAACCGCTGAAGCCGCTCCAGGGCTTCCTCGATCTTCTCATAGGCCGTGGCGTAGGAGCAGCGGACAAACCCAGCCCCGGCCTGACCGAAGGCGCTGCCAGGTACGACGGCCACGCGCTCCTCGTGCAGGAGACTCTCGGCGAACTGGTTGTCGTCCATCCCCGTGATCTCCACCGAAGGGAACGCGTAGAACGCTCCCTGAGGCTCGAAGGTGTCAAGGCCCAGGTCGTTCAGTCCATCCACGATCAAGCGGCGGCGACGATCGTACTCGGCCACCATCTCCCGCACATAGGGCTCTCCCTCGCGTAGGGCGGCCAATGCCGCATACTGGGAGACAGTCGGCGCACACATAATCGTGTACTGGTGGACTTTCCTCAACTGCGCCAGGATCTCCGCCGGGGCAGCGGCGTAGCCGATGCGCCAGCCCGTCATCGCATAGGCCTTGGAGAACCCCTGCAGCAGGATGGTGCGACCGTACATGCCTGGTAGGCTCGGAAAGCAGACGTGTTCAGTGCCGTAGACGAGACGGTCGTAGATCTCATCAGAGATCACGAGCAGATCGTGCTGCTTGGCTACCGCCGCAATCTCGTTCAGTCGTGCCCGGCTTATCACGGCACCGGTCGGGTTGTTCGGGTAGCCGATCAACAGAGCCTTCGTGCGTGGCGTGACGGCCGCGGCGATCTCCTCGCCCGTCACCTGGAAGTCGTTCTCGACTCGTGTAGGTACGATGACGGGGGTGCCCCCGGCAAATGTGACCTCCGGTGCATACGAGACGAAGCAGGGTTCGGGCACGATACACTCGTCGCCCGGGTCGAGGGTTGCGGCGAGGGCCAGATAGAGTGCCTCGGATACTCCGACAGTGACCAGAATCTCGCTGGCCGGATTGTAGGTCTGGCCGTACATTTCGTCCAGGTGGCGGGCGATGGCACGGCGCAGCTCGATCAGCCCCGAGTTTGAGCTGTAGTGGGTCTCACCTTGACCTAGGGACCGAATGCCCTCTTCAATGATCGGCGCCGGGGTGTCGAAGTCAGGCTCCCCGATGCCGAGGCTGATCACGTCCTCCATAGTGGCCGCAATATCGAAGAAGCGCCGGATGCCCGACGGTGGGACGCCCTTGATGCGCTGTGAGACGAGGTTGCGAATGCGGTGCATTGAGACCTCCGTGATAGTCCGGCTATTGTTTGATGCGACGTCGACCTAGGACTCGAGAACGAGATCCGGGCGCTCCGTCCACTCCAGCTCTGCCACGCCCTGGAACTCTCCTTCAACGACTAGCGGGACGAGCAGGATGCTCTCCGCGAGGCCGATCCCATTCTCCGTGCGATAGCGGGCCGGGGTCAGGTCGCCCGAGCGGTGGCGTGCAAGGCGGCGTTGTCCCCCGTCGCTGGTACTAAGGACTTCAGTCCTTCCTCCCGCTTCATCCCGCGCGATCAGCCGCGCCGCCGCGCGTGCCTGAGGAGCCACACACCGGCAAGAACGGCGCTAGCCATGGCGGCCAGACCGGCGGCGGCAGTAATGACGGTCTTCCTCTGCATGCCGGGCATCACCGCGCCGCGCAGCCCCGCCTCCGCTCCGTAGTCGATAAACATGCGCCCCCACTTCGTGCGCAGGGCGCTCTCCACCCGTTCTCTCCCGACGAAAGGATACCAGTAGACGTTATGGTAGAAGTTGCTGGCGAAGTAGGACCAGGGCACTAAGGGCGAGCGGAGGAGCAGCCCCTCGAATGGCTTGAGTGGCCCGTGGTAGATCGCCTTCTGGCCTCGGCTGGCGAACGTATCCTCCTGGACGAAGCCCCAGTCCTGGGCCAGGACCCAGTCCGGATCCTCGCCAACGATCTCTATCTCCTGAGGGTCACCCACGCCGAGGCCCATGTCGTGCGCCATACGGATGAAGCGGATGTCGAGTGGGTTGAAGCCCTGCAGGTGCGCCGACATGGCGTCGATGGCCACCTGATCGGCGGAGGCAAGGAGGATATCCTTCTCGTGCCAGCGCATAGCGCGCGGCCCGGGTCCATCGCCCGCAAACGTCCCGTCCATCACCGCAAACAAGCCTGGATGGATATCCTGCTGGATGACCAGCAGATCCACCAGCGTCTCGTGGATGTCGGCGTGCGTCCAGTGACGGCGGCGGCCGAGAAGGCCTCCGAAGGCGTTCTTCATCGCTCCGGTAATCGTAGTGAAGACGTGGGTCTTCACCGTTGGTAGCTGAACGATGTTGCGCCCGACGAGAAACTCGGGGATGTACACGCCCTCCGGGTAGACCTTGTCGAGCACCAGGAAGGGTTGGGGCGGCTCATAGCGCAGCCACGGGTACTGGGGTTCGAACAAGTGCACGTTCCGAATGCCGTAGGAATCGGCGACGAACCTGTGCTTGTTGTTTCGCTCGGCGACGTGGGCATCGACGACGACCGTGTCATTGTGTCCGGCTATCAGGTTCTCGTAGCCGGCGTTGCGCAGCGCCAGGATGACCCCCTCCAGCTGCCACGGAGCGGTGGAACAGGCTGGGTACCAGGTCTGCCACGACGTATTGATCTTCAGGATCGTCTCTCTGTCCTGAGGCAAAGCGTCGCGAACGCCCGCCAGGTCCATCAGACGGGCGTAGTCCTCAAGAACTGTCTGGGGACTTGTCCTGAGGACCGCGACCTTGCCTCGACCGGCAAAGTCGTTACTCATTGTTCCTCCACATTGGGTCGCCGGGCAGGCAGCCAGGCGGTGTCCACGAGATCGGGGAGGCCCCTCCCCGCGCGGCGATTGTACCACGCTTCAGCACAACGGCAACGATCAGCCCGCCAAGCAAGGCGCCACGTACCGCGTCAAACAAGTCGGGGCACCCGCGCCAGAATCTCAGAGACGACTTCGTAGTTGATGGTTCCCAACCATTCCGCGACCCCTTCGGCAGTGATCTCGTCGCCTCCCTGGCGGCCGATGAGTACCACCTCGTCCCCCACCCGCACGCCCGGGATGTGATCGACGCGGATCATGGTCTGGTCCATGCAGACCCGTCCTACGATGGGGGCACGCTGCCCCCGAACCAACACGGCATGCCAGCGGTTGGGCGCGCGACGGAAGCCATCGGCGTAGCCCACGGGGATGACGGCGATGGTCTCCTGGGAGGCGGTCCGATAGGTGTTGCCATAGCTCACGTAGCTTCCCGGTGGCAACGTCTTGACCTGTGCCACGCTGGTCTTCCAGGTCAGTGCAGGACGTGAGCCAGGTGGAAGCGACACGTGGGTCGAAGGCTGCAGGCCGTACATAGCTAGACCCACGCGCACCATGTCGAATCGAGACTCAGGAAGCCGCAGCGCAGCCGACGAATTGGCACAGTGGACCTGGCGGAAGCTCACCCCAATGCCCTCAAGGCGAGCAAGGACGTCGCGAAAGCGGTCGAGTTGCCAGCGGGTGTAGTCCAGGCTCGGCTCGTCGGCCACGGAGAAGTGCGTGAAAATGCCGTCCAGCTCAAGGCGGGGGAGATGCTGCACGGCTTCCACAAAAGGGATGACCTGATCTGGGAGGAGACCCAGCCGTCCCATGCCCGTGTCCACCTTGATGTGGACCCGAGCGGTGCGCCGCAGCTCCTCTGCGGCACGGCTGTAGGCACGGGCCACGTCCGCGTCATACAGCGTCAAGGTGACGTCGTGGAGCAGTGCTTCCTTCGCCAGCCAGGCCGGCGTGTAGCCGAGCACGAGCACGGGCGCATCGATCCCGGCCTCCCGCAACCCGACAGCTTCATTGACCGATGCAACGCCGCAGACAGCCGCGCCGTTGTTGAGGGCCGTGCGCGCGACCGTCGTAGCGCCGTGACCGTAGGCATCTGCTTTCAGCACCGCCAGAATCTCGACGGAGGGCCCGACCAGTCGCTTGATCTGCCGAACGTTCTGGGCCACCGCTTCCAAGTCAACCTCGAGCCAGGTGGGTCGGATGGGCCGCACGGCCTGGACCTTCAGACCCTTGAGTCGGCGCACAAGATACTGACTGTCCGACGGGTGACGGAGCAATTGCTCGACCACGCGTTCCATCTGCGTCTCGACGTCTCCCTTGATTAGGACAACGTCCCCGGTCTGCAGCCGGGGTTCCAGCTTTCTGATGACATCTTGCGCGGTGTGGGTGACGATGATGCTGTCGCTGGCAAGCCCTGCCTCCTCAGCGCTTTCCGCCATCCAGACTGCTCTCTCACCCATCGTCGTGAGTAGATCGACGGAGTTGGCGGCGGCCTGCCCGACCAGCCTATGCCCTTCTACGGCGTAGCTCCCTAGCTGTGCCATATCGCCTAGCACAGCAATCCGCCGCTGGGCAGGAAAGTCAGCCAGTGCAGACAGAGCCTGTCGGGCGCTGGGCGGATTGGATCCGGCGGTTCCGTCGAGAAGCAGGGAGTCGTTGACACCCTCCAGTGTCTGTAGGCGACCAGGTCCGGGTCGGAGATCCTCGACCGCGTCCAGGATTTGGGGCCAGGGGATACGACAGCTCAGCCCCACGGCGATGGCTGCCAGAATAGCGTAGGCTTGATGGCGGCCGATGAGATGACTCTTGATCCGGGACTTCGTTGGGTACCCGGGAATGCCCAGGCCCGTCACACCGGGGAAATGCGCCACGAATTCGATCCCCCGGGAGTCTAGGCCCAGGTCGGAGGCCACGATGTCAGCGTCCGGGCTCAAGCCGAAGGTGATGACTTCCGCCTGAGTCTGCTGCCGCATCGCTCGGACGCGCTCGTCATCGTAGTTCAAAATCGCCTGACCGGAAGGGGGGAGCAACCTGATTAGCTGGCTCTTTTCCTCGGCGATGTCCTCCAGACTGTTCAAGTAGGCGAGGTGAGCGGCATCGACGGATGTCACGATGCCTATCCGGGGACGAACGAGCTGGGTCATTGCCGCGATCTCACCGAAGGCGTGAGCCGCCAGCTCCAAGACCGCTGCATCGTGCCTGGACGTGAGTGCCTCCAGCGACAGAGGCAGTCCAAAGGCGTTGCTGAGCCCGGGGGGATTGGAGAAGACCTCGTAGCCCGTGGACAACACCTTCGAGATGGCCCGACAGCAGTCGGTCTTGCCGGTCGAGCCGGTGACAGCCACTGTCATTGGGTTGTGCTTCCGCAGGAAAAGATCGGCCCAGTCGGCGAGCGCCGTGCGTGTGTCGGGAACCACGATACACGGCACGTCAGGACTCCGGGGCGGGAACTGGCACAGGATACCGCCAGCGCCCTGCCGAATGGCCTCCTGAAGGTAGTCGTGACCATCGCCACCCTCGGTCTTCACAGCCAGGAAGAGTTCCCCGGGGTTGAGACGCTGGGAGTTGTAGCAGAATGCTGGGAAGGTGGTCGGCCGCGAGGGTCCCACCAGTTGGCCGCCCGTTGCTTCCAGTAGATCGTCCAGGAGAATCATCGCAGCTAGTGATGACCATTATAGCATCTCGCCCTGCTTGTCGCAAGTATGCCCTTCCACAACAGGCGGTCGCGTTGTCCTTTGGTGCGCCCTGTGATATCATTTGACGGTAGGGGTCGTCGTCCAGCCTGGCCCTGAGAACGGCACGCTGGCAGTCGCGCAGTGGACCAGTTGCAGCGCTGGACAAGGGTGTGTCAGTGCTCGCGAGTCCAGGGCGTTGTGGGTAGCTGGGCCGGAGGCGGAGGGATGCCCACTAACCTTCCTCCAGACTACTTCAAGATCGAAGAGGCGTTCCGGAGGGCGAGGTCGAACGAGGAGAAGATAGCCCTTCTGAACGACATGATGAGCGTCGTGCCCAAGCACAAGGGCACGGACAGGCTTCGCGCGGATCTCCGCAGGAAGCTTGCTGCCCTCAAGCGTCAGCCAAGAGGGAAGAAGTCTGGGGCTCGGTTCACCTCACCCTTCCACATCGATCGGGAGGGAGCCGGGCAGGTGGCTCTAGTGGGACCACCCAACACAGGCAAATCGGCACTGGTGAGGGCTCTCACCAACGCAAGGCCGGAGGTGGCTGACTACCCATTCACCACGTGGACGCCCATGCCGGGGATGATGGAGGTCGGCAACGTCCAGATTCAGCTCATCGACACACCGCCGCTGAGCAAGGAGCACGTCGAGCCTGAGCTGCTGAACCTGATTCGCCGGGCCGACCTAGTCCTGCTGATATTGGACCTGGAGGGGTATCCGATCCAGCAGCTAGAGGACACGTTGGCCCTCCTGGAGGAGTATCGCATCGCGCCCTCGCACCGTGCACCTGATTTCGCGGAAGAGAGGGGATGGAGCTTCAAGCCATTCCTGGCGCTGGTCAACAAGTGCGACGAAGCGAGCGATGACGAGGACGTCGAGGTGCTCCGCGAGTTGTTCGGGGAGGAATGTCCGTTCCTCTCAGTGTCGGCCACCACGGGTAGGAACCTGGATCAGATGAGGCGAGCAGTCTTCGACTGCCTAGGGATCATCCGCGTCTACTCGAGGCCCCCGGGCAAGGAGCCAGACCTGAGCGCGCCATTCGTTATGGAGGTGGGCGGCACCGTGGAGGACTTCGCGGCCAAGGTCCACCAAGATTTCCTCGAGACGCTCAAGACGGCCCGTGTCTGGGGCGAGGGGGTCTTTGACGGGCAGATGGTGGGACGGGATCACGTGCTCCACGACGGCGATGTGGTGGAGCTGCGTACCTAGGAGGCGACAGGACCCCGTTGACCGTGAGAGGCCGCCTGGCTACGCCTCATGCTCCGGGCGGTCTGGGGCACTAGCCAACGTAAGGTCCAGCCCGACCGCGCCGTAGCGCCAGCTCACCCAAAGAACTGTCAGCAGAATCCCGATCAGTGTGGCCCAAAGGCCGAGGAGCCCTGCCTCGGGGCCAAAGGCGCCACCCGTCCACAGGTCCGGTCCGGCCTGCTGGATGCCTATGAAGGTCGCTGCACGGACATTCCCGCCGCTTACCGGAAAGCCGAATACATTGCCCTGAAAGAAGTTCCAGCCGATATGCAGCCCAATGGGGATTGCCAGCTCCCCGGTCAGCAGGGCGCCCGTCGCGAGCAGGAGCCCGGCAACTCCTATGTTGAATGTGCTCCCGGCGCTGGCGTACGGGTTGGTGGCGTGGAGGAGCCCAAAAAGCAGCGATGATAGAAGTGCGGCTATCGCAATCGCGCCGCGGGGTCCCAGAGGACCCCAATACAGCCCCTCAGAAAGGTTCTTCAGCTGGTAGCCTCGACTGAACAGTTCCTCGTAGAAACCGACGCATATGAAGACCAGCAGAGGTGAGAGAATCGCGACCGGGAAGGCGGTGCCCGGCACTTTGGTGACGAATGTGCCCGTCACTTTCACCCATCCCACAGCCGATTCTA
>JASFVG010000061.1:0-15039 GCA_050049955.1 Anaerolineae bacterium
CGCGGATCGGAGACCTGGACCTCGGACGCGCCACAACGGGCGGATTCGGGGGATCTCGTGCTGCGCGCATACGGCTGGAGCATCACCGACTATCTCCTGGAGCGATATGGAACTGAGGGACTCATAGCCCTCTGCGCTGCCTTGGGGTCGGTTGGTCCGGCCTTGGCCTTTGAGGAGGCGCTCGGTCTCTCGCCCGAGCGATTCGAGTCCGCCTGGCGCGCCGCGCGCATCCGGCCGCTGCGCACAGTGGTGTCAGACATCATGATGACGGTGGCCGACCGCGAGCGTGCTATCGTGGAGAAGGACGAAGCGGGTTTCCTATCGACCGTTACGCTGTCTGATCGTGTCCTACGTGCCGAGGAGCGACACTGGTTTGCCGCGTTGACCGGTGGCCCCGCAGCTTCTCAGGCCACGTCCTATACCATGGAAGCAGAGCTGATCGATTGGTTGCCCCAGCATGACGAGGCGCTGGTGAGGCTGCAGACCAGAACCGTCCTAGCCAACGGAGTATCCTCTCGGGCCAGCTACGATGCTCGGTTCGTACGGCAGGTCGGCCGCTGGCGGTACGGTGGTCCGGCATGGGCCGAGTACAGCAGCGAGCACTTCGTACTCAAGACCCAGCGTCCAGACCGGGAATGGGCGGAGCGCGTCCTTGCTCAGGCTGAGAGGGCCTACCTCCAAGTGGCGAGTGATCTGAGCATGGCACCAGATCCACCCTTGGAGATCAAGGCCTACGAGGATGAGGAGCATTTCCAGGAGTCCGTAGGATCACCATTGGCCGAGGACGTCGCTGTCTGGTCAGCTGACGGCCAGTCCATCAAGCTGTGGGTGAACAGCGGCCAGCAGCCGACGCTGGGCGAGGGTGGCACTGCCTCTGTGACGGAGCTCATTGCTCGTGGGCTGACCGACCAGGTGCTGTCGGCGCAAGGAGTGGAGGCGGCGTGGATTCGGGAGGGCGTCGCTGCCTTTGAGGCGGACCGCCTGCGCCCTCTGGGCGCCCATTGGGGGAGTGCCTCCCGCCAGCCGGCCGTGCGCGACGCGTTGGGAAGCCGCCGGGTCTTGGGATGGGACGACCTCCGTTCCTTCGAGCACCTAACGGACAGGGATCTGCAGCTGGCGCGCGCTCAGTCGTGGTCGCTGGTCACGACGATTGTCGATGACCACGGTCTGCACGGGCTTAGCAGGTTCATGGCTGAGGCCGGACGGTTGGGCGACGCCGACCTCGGCCTCCAGGACGCCCTGGGTTTGGACCCGGATGCGTTCCTGGCCACTTGGCGAGATCGCGCGCAGAACCTGCGCGGCACGCACGGCCCACCTGCAGAACTGACGGCTCTAGCGAGGCGCTTCGACAGCGACCGGGCGCTTGAGCATGTCGCTATGCTCGCTAGTCCCGAGTTCGGTGGTCGAAGGGCCGGCAGTAGGGGAGCAGAATTGGCCGCAGAGTACATCGCCGAGCAGTTCTTCACGCTCGGACTGGAGCCGCTCAGCGCCTCGTCGACGAGCGCACTGGTGATGCCCCTTGAGAGCGCCGCGGCCTCGCTCACGTTGACGCTGGCCGCGACGGGGACGGACGGGTATCTGCAGAGTTTTCCCATCTCCTACACGCATCTGCTGACGGTTCCGACTCTGGCCTTGCTGGACGTGGATGGGCGCGAGAGCCACCCATTGGCATACCGCGAAGACTTCGTCGAGCTGACGGGCCGGGGGGTCGCCGAAGGAGAGCTCGTCTGGGTCTCGACCGCCGATCTTGAAGGGCTACGCTTCGATGGGGCAGTGGTCGTCGATCAGAGCGTGGACAATCCCGCAGAGCGCGCCCGTGAGCTGCGGGATCATGGAGCAAGTGGGCTGCTGGTCGTGACGGACAGGCAACCCGAGGAGCTTGGCACCTCCAGGGGCGCTTCAATCAGCCCGCCGCAGGGCGACGGGGGTGGAGGCGGGAGTGCGGATGGCATACCTGTCTTCGAGCTGACCGAGAGCGCTCTGATGCAGGTTTTCGACGGGATGGAGGTGGTCGAGGATCCTTCCTCGCTTCCCCCGGCGCTTCCCCTGCAGGTAGGGGTCAGAATGGTGCTTCCGCGCCTCCCTCTGACGACGACCCAAACGGCCAACGTCCTGGGATACCTGCCGGGAACCGACCCAAGGATTGCCGACGAGGTGCTAGTGATAGGCGCTCACTACGATCACATTGGGCCGCTTACCAATGGGGACTACTTCCCCGGAGCTAATCAGAACGCATCGGGGGTCGCCACCATGCTGGAGGTGGCCCGCCTGTGGCAGAGTGCGGACTACCGTCCCCTAAGGGGGGTGCTCTTCGCAGCGTGGGGAGCGGAGGAGGCGGGGAGCGCTGGCGTAGAGCACTACCTCAGCGATCCCATCGTGCCTTTGACCCGAACTGCGGCGGTCATCTCCCTCGACAGCATCGCCGATGGAGACGGCTACCGGCTCTGGGTCCGTGGCGACACCGATACGGACTTGCCGTTGACGCACCGTATGGAGATCAGCGCGCTGCGGCTGGGTTGGCAGGCGTGGCGCAAAGGGCCCACTCGTGAGGGGTGGCACTCACTCTTCAGCAACCAGGCCATTCCTACCGTGAAGCTCACCTGGGCTGAGGCGGAGGGGCTTGCCTATCGGCTGACAGACACGGTGGATGCCCTTGATCCTGATCGGCTTACCAGCAGTGGAGAGACCCTCACGCTGGCTCTGGCGTGGCTGGCGGGTCAGTGAGGACCTTCTAGTAGCCGAGGCTTACTCAGAGCCAGAACCGAGCCGCCCCGACCTGGTCGTCGGGGCGGCTCGGTTTGACAGGTGGACTATGCCCGCAGATGTCTGAGCGCCCCCGCCGCGATTCGAACGCGGAACCTGCGGATTCGAAGTCCGACGCTCTGTCCAATTGAGCTACGGGGGCGAGGGACAGAAAAAGCCGGATATCGATCCGGCTTCGAAAAGGGGTGAGTGATGGGACTCGAACCCACAATCGCCTGGGCCACAACCAGGTGCCTTAACCATTAGGCCACACCCACCTTGATACTCGGATTCTACCACGGAACCGGCAGTCAAGCAAGTACCGGCGGCGTGACAGGTATGGAGGGGCGACTAGACCACGCCAAGCTTCTCAGGGTTTGACTGCCACGACCAACATCACTGCTGCGCGACCAACCTGCTCCCAAGTCACCGTTGCCGGAAGACCCCTTCCCCTGCACCAAGCCTCGATCGCATCCGGTGCCGGCTCGTGCTGCCCCGTCACGCGATAGAGCCCCCGCAAGAGGCAGGCTGCCACCCCCGGTCCTTCAAAGCGCACGGATGCCGCCGCGGTCAATCGCCCGCCAGGCGCGAGGACTCGAGCGACTTCCCCCATTGTGACCGGATCGACGATGAATTCGGCGGGGAAGGTCGTCACGACGGTGTCGAAGCAGGTGGCGCGGAAGGGAAGTGCCTGCGCCCGGCCTTGCAGAAGCGGGATGCACCGGTCTGCCCCCCGCATGCGCCGCCTAGCCCGGCGTCCCATATGCGGCGATAGATCGAGTCCCACAGGGGAGAAGCCCTGCTCAGACAGCGCCACGAGCAGGTGTCCTGGTCCGTGCCCTAGATCCAGCACCCGTTCGCCCGACAGATGCGGGATGGTACTGCGGCCCCATGCCTTCCACTGGCCGAACGAGGCCAACCACGCCACGAGGTCGTAGCTCCATGCGAACTCGTTGTAGAGCAGTCGGAAGAAGAGCCGGAGCAGAGTGCGCCGCAGGCTACTCACAGAAACTCACAAACAATCCCCGTCGCTATCTCCGCGACGGGGACTTCTCGCTCGTGATACGGAAGCGGTTGCGACGAGATTGAAGATGCGGCACGCGCTGCGCTTCGCCCGCAGGCGTCTAGCCATCCCCTGATCAGAACGAAGACTGCCTTCTAGAAGCGACGAGGAGCGCTTACTGGAATGCGTCCTTCGGCGCCTTCCACGCCTGGCTTGACCCAAGCGGCCAGCTCCACAGTGAGCCTCTCAAAGAAGCTGTTGGACGGCAGGTCGTCTCTGCCGTACACCACCTCCACCACATGCACTCTGAGGCGGAGCATCTTCGTCTCCAGGATCACATCATCGCCCTCTTTCACCAGTATGGGCTCGCCCTTCGGTGCTAGCTTGGTGCGCAGAGCCTCGTCGTTGAAGGCGTACTTGGACATCAGCACCTTGGTCACGGTGCGGATATCGTTCTTGTCAAACAACCAGGCCTCGAGGGCAGTCACTCTATCGGGCTCGCCAGCGCCGATCGTCTCCGAGATGCCGACGCCACACTCGCCCATGAACTCACCGCTTTCGAGTTCAATGCTGAATGAGGGATCGTAGTGATCATCACCCAGCACGTACGTGGTGACAAACTGGGCGTTAGGGGGCTGTCCCTTCCAAGCAACCTGCTCTGGCGGGGCTTTCGACTCCCTCAATGGCGGAAGGGGCCTACCCTGAGCCTCTCGGGTAGCCTCTCGCCTCTCGATGAGGCGCGAGTACACGTAGAGGCTACCACCGACGAACGCTACCACGAGCAACCCGATGCCACACACCAATGCTACAGGCTGCAATCGCGCGCCTACGCCTTCTCCCTCTGCTTCCGCGGCAGCTGAGGATCCGAGGTCTGTGGTCAGTTTCCTGACGGCCAGTGCCAGCTGACCGTCCTGGGCCTGCTCCACCTGTTCAAGGGCCGCCGTGAGCTCGCCCTCCTTCCAGTGCTCGGCGCCGAGCCTTTCGCGGGCCATCTCTAGGTCCCCCGTCTCGAAGTGGTCCTGGGCCACCAAAAGGATGTACGCGTCACGGAAGTCGGTGCGCAAGTGGGCCGGGGTAGCGTTGGTCCACTGCACGGGCCAAAACCACCACCCGATGGCGAGACCAAGGAGCAGACCAGCCACCGCCGCAACAACCGCGGCTACCAAGACCTTGCGTTCCTCAATGACCTGTCGGATGATGTCCATCGTACCCCCCTGGTCTCTGGCTATTTGTGCGGCGAAGTTGCCAAACGAGTCCCGCTGTGGGCCGCCTTATTGCACAGCCATTCTATCACAGAACAGCCCGCAGGGCAAACAAGCGCCGCGCGCAAGGCACTCAGCCGTCCGCTATCGCCACCTCCTCTGCTAGCTGTGCAATCTCGAACTCCTGCTCACAAGCGCTACACTTGGCCCATCCCTGACGGGCTTCGGTGAGCAGCCCACTGCAGTTGGGGCACGGCTGCGGCAAAGGACGCTTCCACACGGCGAAATCGCAGGACGCAGGATCATCTGGGTCGTAGTTGGAGCAGCCGTAGAAAGTCCGTCCGCGGCGGGTCCGCTTCTCGATCAGGTCGCCGCCGCATTCTGGGCATCTGGCACCGGTCTTGACCAGAATCTGCTTGCTGAACCGGCAATCGGGGAAGTTGCTGCACCCGATGAACTTCCCGAATCGCCCGTACCGAAAGACGAGAGGGTGTCCGCACCTGGGGCATATCTCGCCTGTGGGCCGGCTGCCGACATTCACCTCCGGCATCTCCTGCTCTGCCCGGGCCAGTGTCTCCGCGAAGGGATCGTAGAAGTCGTGCAGCATGGGCACCCATTCTCGTTCACCCGTGGCGATCAGGTCTAGGTCTTCCTCCATCTGGGCCGTGAAGCCTACGTCCACATAGTCTGGGAAGTACTTGACCAACAGGTCGTTTACGATCATGCCCATCTCCGTTGCGTAGAGGCGTCGGCCTCGCCTCTCGACGTACGCGCGCTCCTCGATCTTGGATAGGATGGGGGCGTAGGTGCTCGGGCGTCCGATGCCGTACTCCTCAAGGTCGCGCACGAGCGTCGCCTCGGCGTAGCGCGGTGGTGCCGCCGTGAAATGCTGCTCTGGGAGCAATTGCACTAGGTCGAGCAGCTCGTCATCGGCCAGCGGAGGGATCTCCTCCCGCTTCCTCTCCTCTGGACTTTCATCATCATCGCCTTTCTCCTCCTCGTAGACGGCCAGGAAGCCGGGGAATCGGAGGGTGGATCCACTGGCGCGCAAGAGGTAGGGTCTTCTGGCTCGGTCTTCGTCAGGGCCGGCCAGGATCTCTGCCGCGATAGTGTCGTAGACAGCCCGCGCCATCTGACTCGACACGAAACGACGCCATATCAACTCATACAGCCGGTGCTGACCGCTATCCAGGGCGCCCTTCAGAGAGGACGGTGTGCGGAACACGCTGGTGGGACGAATCGCTTCGTGGGCCTCTTGCGCAGACTTCGCCTTCGTCTCATACTGCGGTGGCTCCGGCGGCACATAGTTCTCCCCGAATTCGTCGATGATGTACTTGCGCGCCTCAGCCTGGGCCTGTGCAGCTACGTTGGTGCTGTCAGTCCGCACATAGGTAATCAGGCCCACTGGGCCGTCTCCCAGGTCGAGCCCCTCGTACAGCTGCTGTGCAACACGCATGGTTCGCCGAGCCGTGAACCCAAGCTTGTACGAGGCCTGCTGCTGCATGGTGCTCGTGGTGAAAGGTGCGTAGGGACGGCGGCGGCGCTGTCCCTCTTTCACGCTGGCCACGGAGTAGATGGACTGCTCCAGCTCATCTGCTATGGCCTGGACCTCGCCCTCGCTCTGGAGTTCTGGTTCCTTGCCCCGAATGCGGTGCAACCTGGCGATGAAAGTGGAGGGGTGGCCTGGCTGAGGCTCCTGCTTCGCCAGCTCCGCCTCCAAGGACCAGTACTCCAAGGGCACGAATCCCTCGATGGCACGCTCCCGCTCAACCACAAGCCGGAGCGCGACTGACTGGACGCGACCTGCGGACAGGCCCCGCCGCCCCAGCTTCTCCCGCAGCAGGGCGCTGACGGTGTAGCCCACAATGCGGTCGAGGATGCGACGCGCTTGTTGGGCATCCACTCGCCGCAGGTCGATCTCGCGCGGATGGGAGAAGGCATGGTCGATAGCTTCCTTCGTGATCTCGTGGAACTCGACGCGGTGCACAGGACGCCAGCGAAGCGCTGGCTCCAGCACCTCCAAGAGGTGCCACGAAATCGCCTCGCCCTCTCGATCGGGGTCGGTGGCCAGGTAGAGCTTGGACGACTCCTGAACAGCCTGCTTCAGCTCGCGCACCACGTCCTTGCGCTTGGACGGCACGACGTAGTGCGGCTCGAAGTCTTTCACGATATCGACGCCCATCCGGTTGGAGGGCAGGTCGCGCACATGGCCGACTGATGCTCGTACCTTGTACGCTTTCCCCAGGAATCGGTCCACGGTACGTGCCTTGGCCGGCGACTCGACGATCACCAGGCCGGGCTGCTTCTCGCGCCGTGCCCTGGCCTTCGACATGACAGTATGTTCTGCAGGATCAAGACCCTCGTGGGCGGGCGTCGGACCCATTCGGAACAGCTTTGTCCCGCACTCAGGGCAGAGGCCCTTTGTGGCAGGTGCACCGCTGTTCGTGTACACCGGCTCAGGATTGCTCATCTCACGCTTGGCCTTGCATCTAAGGCAATAGGCTCTCATAGGTATGGCCTCGAAAGTGTCTGCTCGATCATCCAAGTGTGCGAATCATGCTGGTGTGCCCCACGCGCGCCAACCGGTGCGTCAAGCGATGAGACCCTCGCGGAATGCGCCTTCCTGCAGAGGGCCTCAGGCTGACGGGGGCGTCTATCCAGCTTTTCCTACAGGTACTCGTCCAACTCCTCCTTCTCCAGGCGCCGCACAAGATCGCGGACATCCTGCTCTCGGTCTCGCGGGCAGACCAGTAGCGCGTCTCCGGCATCTACGACGATCATTCGGTCAAGGCCGATAGTGGCGATCAACCGCTCGCCCCCGAAGATGAGCGATTCCGTGGTGTCCAAGCCTGTGTGCTGGCCTACGACGACATTCCCACCCTTATCCTGGTCCACTATGTCGGCCAGCAATTCCGCAAGACTAGCCCAGCTTCCCACGTCTGACCATCCAATGCCCACCGGGATGACAGCCACATCCTTCGCCCCCTCCATGACGCCGTAGTCGATAGCCTGTTTCGTGACTTGCGGCCAGATCCGCTCGAGTGTCGGCTTGTAGCCCCGGGTGCCGAGCGCCGCGTCCAGCTCCGCCAGCTGCACGTGGAAATCTGGCATCTGTGCCTCAAACTCCTCCAAGATTCGATCCACGCGCCAGATGAACATCCCGCTGTTCCAAGTATACTCTCCGCTCTCCACCATATGGAGAGCTGTCTCCCTGCTCGGCTTCTCTGTGAAGCGCTGGACGTGGAACACGTCGAAGCCATCAACCTGATCCAGAAGGTCCCGCTGATGGATGTAGCCGTACCCCGTCGACGGGGCCGAAGGCTCGATCCCCAGCGTGACCAAGTAGCCAGCCTCCGCGATCTCTTCCGCCGCACTCAGCACGCTTCGGAACTGCTCTTGGTCGGAGATGAAGTGGTCGGCAGTCAGTACTGCCATAATAGCGTCCTGATCACGGCGATAGAGGTGAAGAGCGCCGAGACCAATGGCTGGCGCCGTGCCCCGGCCAACGGGCTCGGCTATGAAGTTCTCTGCGGGCAGTTCCGGCGCCTGATCTGCCAGGCCCCTCACGTGCTCGCTGCCTGCGACGACGAGGATCTGCTCCGGCTGGAAGACCGGAGCGATTCGATCGACAGCGTGCTCGAACATCGTCCGATTGCCAACCAGTCTCAGCGACTGCTTGGGACGATCACGGCGGCTGACAGGCCATAGTCTGGTTCCGGTCCCACCGGCCATGATCAGTGCGTAGAATGAGGTCACGTTTTCCTCCTAGTCGTGAGCAGTGGCTACCTGAGGCGCGGGGCGCTAGCGCGGCCACGCCTATTCGACAATGTACTCGACCCCGGGTTCGCGGGCCACGACGTACTTCATCCCGCCTACCTGCCGCACTATGCCTTTCAACTCCATCAGTGCGAGTGTACTGGTCACCTGTGAGATAGGGAGGTTAGCCTTCTGGCGGAGCTCATCCACGTGTGTGGGCTCCGCGGACAGCTGCCGCATCAGCGCAGCTTCAGTCTCGTCCTCCGGAAGCGCCTGACGGGCCCTCGTCTGCTCTGCGACCATCGTCAGGTTCAGCTCCTCCAGGATGTCCGCGGCCGTGGTGACCAGCTTGGCGCCATCCTGGATCAGTCGGTTGGTACCAATGCTTCCCTGGGTGAGGATGCTGCCGGGCACGGCGAACACGTCGCGCCCTTGCTCCGCTGCGAACTCGGCCGTAATCAGCGCGCCGCTCGATTTCCCTGCATCGGTCACCAGCACGCCCAAGCTGAGCCCGCTGATGATCCGGTTTCGCGGCGGGAAGTTCCTACCTTCAGGTCGAGTTCCAATGGGGTAGTCGCTGACCAGGGCCCCATTGGCCGCGATCTGTGTGGCCAGCTTACGATGCTCTGCTGGATAGATGTGATCTATGCCGCAGCCGAACACTGCGATGGTACGCCCCCCAGCCTCAATCGCTGCTTTGTGGGCCACGCCATCGATGCCACGAGCCAAACCGCTAACCACAGTGATGCCGTTCCGGGCCAATGCACCGCTGAGCCGCCGCGTCACCTCGCGACCGTAGGTTGAGGCTCGGCGCGTGCCAACGACGGCCACTGCCCAAGCATCATCTTCCCTCAAGTCCCCTTTGACGTAGAGTACTGGGGGCGGCGCGTTCGTCTGCAGCAGGAGGCGTGGGTAGCCTGGGCTCTCCCATGTGAGAACGTGAGCGCCGTTGGCGACGATTCGCTCCATCTCACGATCCAGGTCCAGTTCAGATTGGGCACGTACCAGGTTCTTCGCCGATCGGCTATCCAGGCCAGCGCCCCTCAGTTGCCCGACAGAGGCGTGCCAAGCCCGTTCTACGCTGCCAAAGGCGTCGAGCAGGGCTCGTAGCCGCAGCGGACCGATGCCTTGCACCCGGTTGAAGCCTACCCAGTATCGCACGTCGCTCATACCTCGCCCTCCTCCACCATCCCGGGCAGGAGGTGGACCACCATCTTCCGTGCCTCGATATCGAGCTGGAGGATCACGTCCTCGACGGACGGCAACAGGATTTCGCCTCTCGGACCGCGGATGAGGAAAACGTCGTGGACGCCCGCTTCCAGCACCTGGGCAACCCGGCCCAGCCATTCACCCCCGTCGGTCTCAACGTCAATCCCCTCCAGCTGGAAGTGATAGTACTCTCCCTCCTCGAGTGGCACAGCTTCCTCAAACGGGATCTGCACGAGCATCCCGCGCAACCCCTCGACCGCGTCCCGGTCGTCGCAGCCACCCAACTTGACCAGCAGTATACCCTTATGCGGCCTCACGGCCTCAACCGGATAGCGTGTCACATCGTCCGGAGTCGCTGGACGGGCGAGATAGAGATAGCGATGTTGCAGGATCCGCTCCGGGTAGTCTGTCAGAATCTCCATCCGTATCTCGCCCGCTATGCCGTGGGGGCGGCGTACCACGCCTGTAACGACATAATAAGGCTCAGGGTTCTGTTCCTCTCCTGAGCCTTGCGGGTTATTATCAAGTTGTCTGGCCTCGTTCATTCGCCATCGGTCCCCGGGGCCTATTGCAGTGCGGCGTTAAAGCGGTCTGCCTCCGCGCGCGAGACCTCACATCGCCAGCTGAGCACCGGAAGCGCTGGCGGTAGGATTCAGTCTAGACGATTTCTAGGTTGGCGCGCTTGTCCTGTTTGGCGGCCAGGACGCGCACCAGTCGACGCAGCGCATTCGCCGTCCTCCCACCCTTGCCTATTACGCGGCCCATATCGCCAGGGCCGACCCGCAACTCCAAGATGACCGAGTTTTCACCTTCGATCTCAGAGACGTGGACCTGATCGGGATCGTCTACGATTGACTTGGCGACGAACTCAACCAAGTCCTTCATCGAAGAAGCCATGGTTGCTCCTCCCTCCTAGTTGGTGACGTGGACCAGCGTCTGTATGAAGGCGCAGTGGGGGAGCAAGGTTCCACTGCGATGCAGGCTATTCCTCTGTCTCGTCTTCTTCTTCGGCTTCGTCTGCCTCCGATTCTGGCTCGTCCTGCTCGGCTTCGTCCTCCTCGGCTTCGTCCTCCTCGGCTTCCTTCTCCTCAGTCTCCGTCCCGGTCTCTTCCGCCTCGGGTTCGCCCATCTCCTCGACTGCCTCAGGCGCTTCCTCGTCCTGCTCGGTCTCCGTCTCCGCCGTCTCTTCTGCCCCGGGTTCCTCGACTTCCTCGACGGGCTCGGTCGCTTCCGGTTCCTCCTCCATCTCCACCTCGTCCGGCCCGCCCGCAGCAGGCTCCTCAGCCTCTACGACAGCCTCGGCCGTCTCCTCCCTGGCTGCTTCCTCCTCCGCCTCAGCCACCAAATCCTCCAGCCCCTCACCCTGCTTCAGGCGCTCGAAGCGCTGCAGTGTCCCTGATGACTTCAACAGCCGCGCCATCGAGTCGGTCGGCTGCGCGCCGACGCTCAACCAGTACAGTGCACGCTCTTCTTTGATGCGCAGCGTCTCTGGCTCGGTGCGGGGATTGTAGAAGCCGATTTCTTCAATGAAACGCCCATCGCGCGGAGATCGCGAGTCCGCCACCACCACGCGGAAACTTGCCTGCTTCTTTGCGCCAACGCGGCGCAATCGGATCTTGACCATACTCCTCCTGTTTGCTCCACTAATTCACCAATCTAACAAGCTACCCAAACATCCGCATCAGCTGCCGCATCTCCCTCTGGCCTTTTCCCAGTTGCTTCATCATGCGCTGCATCTGGCGAAACTGACTCAGCAGCAGATTGACATCCTGCACCGAGGTCCCGCTGCCTCTGGCGATGCGTTTCTTGCGGCTCCCTTTGATGATACGAGGATTGCTTCGTTCCTGCGGCGTCATCGATAGGATGATGGCCTCAACATGCTTGAACTGATCGTCTGTCGCCTCGGCCGAGACGTGTTGAGACAGACCACTCAACCCCGGGACCATCTCCAAGAGCTGATTCAGCGGCCCCATCTTCTTGACCTGTTGTAGTTGCTCTAGGAAGTCCTCCAGGTCGAAGCTGGCCTCGCGGATCTTGCGCTCCATTCGCACGGCCTGCTCCTGGTCGAAGGCCTGCTCCGCCCGCTCAATGAGAGTTAGCACATCGCCCATGCCCAGGATGCGGGATGCCAGTCGCTCCGGATGGAAGGCCTCGAGCGCACTGATCTTCTCCCCAGTGGCCAGGAATTTGATCGGGACACCAGTGACTGCCCGCATGCTGATCGCCGCCCCGCCCCGGGCGTCGCCGTCCACTTTGGTCAGGATGAGTCCCGTGAGACCGATACGGTCGTGGAACCCTTGAGCCACGTTAACCGCTTCCTGTCCCGTCATTGCGTCGGCCACCAACAGCGTCTCAATGGGGTTCGTTGCCTGCTTGACCGCTTCCAGCTCCGACATCATCTCGTCGTCGATCTGCAACCGCCCTGCGGTATCCAGGATGACGACGTCGCGGCCTCGGCGGCGCGCCTCGTGCAGGCCGTGGCTGCATATCTGTGGGGGCAAGCCCTGCTGCTCGAGGTAGACCGGCAAATCTATCTGGCGCCCCAACACCTCCAGCTGCCTGCTGGCGGCCGGCCGGTAGGTATCGCCGGCAACCATCATCGGCAGGTTCCCTCTCTTACGCAAGTGCTGGGCCAGCTTCGCCGCAGTGGTGGTCTTGCCCGATCCCTGAAGACCGACGAGCATAATGACGTAGGGTGCCGTCCCGGTCAGCTCCAGCCGTCCTGGTCGGCCGAGCGTCTCCACGAGTTCCTCGTGGACGATCTTCACGACTTGCTGACCCGGAGTGAGGCTCTTCGTGACCTCGGCCCCGACCAAGCGTGCACGTACACGCTCGGTGAACGCTTTGACAACCTTGTAGTCGACGTCGGCCTCGAGGAGGGCCAGGCGGATCTCGCGCAGCCCCTTATCGACGTCATCCTCGCGCAGGATGCCACGTTTGCCCAGGTCTCGAAAGACAGACTGCAGCTTCTCGGTGAGGCTCTCAAACATGTTTACAGGAAACCAGGCTGGTACACAAAAAGCGTGGCGATTGTAACGGAAAAGGGGGGATTCGTCAAGTTCTCTGGCCTTCGAGGACCACCCGCGCATCTATTGCCGCAGCGCCGTGCTCGAGAGCCATCAGGGGGTTGACATCGATCTCCAATACCTCTGGACATTCCACCAAGAGCCGCGAAACCGCCAGTAGCGCTTTGACGACGGCGGGTCTGTCCACAGGCGGCTGGCCGCGCAGGCCCTGCAGCATGCGACTCCCCCGCACTTCGTCGATCATGCTCTCGGCCTGGTCGGGGGCCAGCGGTGCCAGGCGGAAGGCGACGTCATCCAAGATCTCGACGTAGATCCCTCCCAGCCCGAACATCACCACCGGCCCGAAGCTAGGGTCGCGCTTGCCGCCAATGATGACTTCAAACCCAGGTGGGACCATCTCCTGCACCATAATCCGCCTGACCTGGGCTGGCGGTGCACAGCGTGCCATCGTTGACCACACCTTAGCGAAAGCGGCCTGAAGACTTTCGTCATCCCTGATCCCCAGCACAACCAGGCCAGCGTCGGACTTGTGCGAGACATCCGCGACGAGCCCCTTGAGCGCCACCGGATAGCCGATCGCGGCCGCTGCAACCAACGCCGCCTCTGCTTCGTCAACCACGGCCCAGGTGGCCGCTGGGATGTCAAAGGACTCGCAGAGATCGAGCGCGGCGCTCGCGGAGAGGACCCGTGGCCCGCCCAGTAGCGCCTCGACTTTGTCGGGCCTCTCCGACGGCGGTGAGGGCAGCGGAATCAGTCTCGCTTGACTGGCGTGCCGATCCCTAGAGGCGGCGAGCGCCCGCACGGCGCCTTCGATGTTGGTGAAGATCGGTAGCGGAGCGTCCTCCCTTAGTCTCTTCAGGTCCTCCTGCTGCGCGAATGCGCAGAACGCGATGGGCTTGTCTAGCCCTCGACTAATCTCAGCAACACGCTGGGCCAGCCCGTGGGAAGCAACTGCCTCCGGCCCGGGGCCATAGGTATGGACCAGAAGCAGTGCATGCGGAGCGACTGCCCGCAGGCTCCTCTCGACGATGCGGGTGTAGAGCTGGAAATCGAAGATCGTGCCCAGGTCGAGGGGATTCGTTGGCGCGATGACGTCGGCGCTGAACAGCTGCCGGACCTCGGCCTGGAAGCGCTCCGGGAGGGGGATCAAGCGGAAGCCTTGGGCCTCAGCCACGTCAGCGGCGACAACCGCATGTCCCCCTCACCGAGAGACGATGAGCAGGTCATTGCCCACGACGGCCGGCAGCGTGAATCCCTGAGCGAGGGCTACAGCCTCGTCGAAGCTCCCAGCCCGCGCCACGTTGGCTTGCCGAAGAGCGGAATCCACGATACGGTCGTCGTTTGCCAGCGCCGCGGTGTGAGAGAAGGCGATGCCGGCGCTGGCATCGCTCCGGTTCGCCTTCTGCACGATGATCGGCTTGTGCGATGTGGCAGCGAGTTCCAGCAAGCGCCGGCCCTGCTCGATGCTCTCCAGGTAGAGGTAGATCACGGCTGTGCGCGGATCGTCCAATAGGTAGGTCAGATACTCCACCTCATCCAGATCCGTCTTGTTGCCCATGCTGACCACCTTGCTCGCTCCCAGACCGGCCTGGTCGAGCAACATCAAGGTCGTGATCGAGACACCGCCACTCTGCGCAAGCACCGATACGGGGCCAGGCCTTGCTGACCGTGGGTCCAGGCGCGCAAAGGGCAAGCAGAGACCATTCTCCGTGTTGATCACACTGATACAGTTCGGACCCACGAATCGCAGGCCCCAACGACGTGCCACGGCGCAGACCTGTTCCTCCAGCCTCCGCCCCTCCTCTGAGAACTCGGAGAAGCCGCCCGACTCGATCACCGCCCACTGGATGCCCTGTCGACCGCACGCATCGAGCATATCGGGCACGGTGACGGCCGGCGTAAGGATCACGGCGAGATCAACGTCCTTGGGCAGGGCCTCCACTGACGTGAGAATGGGGATGCCGTCTATCTCACCGGCCCGCAGCCCCACGGGGAGGATGTCGCCCTCGTAGCCAAACGCCACCAGGTTGGCGATGATTCCGGCGGCTAGATTGTCGGGTCGCTCTGAGACTCCGATCACGGCGACACGCTGTGGGTAGAA
>JASFVG010000062.1:0-14820 GCA_050049955.1 Anaerolineae bacterium
CTGCCCCATCGGCTGTCGTCCGGCCTTCATAGACCTTTCCTTCGCTGCAACCATCGGAGAATACCTCGATCGTGCAGCTGGAGCAGGCGGTGCCCGTTACGGTGCCGGCGTCCAGGTCGAGGTCGGTGATGTGGGGGGCGGCAAGTTCGCCGTTGCCACCATCCCAGAGGTCGATGCCCATCCCGTCGTTGTCGTGGATGCTGTTCTGGGTGATGGTGTTGTGCAGGGTCTCTGGGTTCACTACATCTATGCCAGCACCGTCGTTATGGGCGATCACGTTGTCCGGACCGATGGCGTTTCCGTTGGAGCCCTGGTGAAAGAGCACACCAACGTCGTTGTGGGCAATCACGTTGTCTGGTCCCACGACGTTTCCGTTGGCGCCCTCGGAGATCTCCACACCATGGCGGTTGCCCAATTCAACCACACCAGTGGCGTCAGAACCGATGAGGTTGCCCTCGATGGTGTTGGACGATACGTGGCTGCCCCACAGGCCGACACCCACGTCGTTGCGGCTGGTCAGGTTCCCCTGGCCATGAGGCCCGGCACCGACACTTCGGTCGCCGCCGATGGTATTGCAGGCCCCGCCGATGGCGATGCCCGTGCCGGAGAAGTTGGAGACCTGAAGCCCCTGGACTGTGTTTCCATTGGAGTTGACCTGCAGGCAAGCCACCCAGGCCCCCGGCACATTGGTCCCGTCCAGGATTACGCCGGCATTGCTGGCGTCTAGAGTCAGGTTGCCCTGATGGATCTGCGGCAGGGCGCCGGCGAGCGAGATGGTCACCGGCGCGGTGGGTGGGAATACAGCAGGGTCAAAGGTGATGGTGTCTCCGTACTGCGCATCCAGCAGCGCCTGGCGCAGGGTTCCGGGGCCATGGTCGGAGGTGCTGGCGACCACTATGGTGTCCCCGGGGGATGCGTGGCGCGACGCGGATGCTGTGATGGAAGCGAGGACAAGCGCGGTCAGCAAGAGGAAAACCAGCGTCACGTGCCTCATAGGTTGCCTCCGATCGGTGAGCTACCGCCCCGATACGCCGGCATGGCCGGGTCGGCTTGCGAACGTCCTTCAGTAGCGGCGGCGGTCCCTGAGGTGTAGGGGGAGTGCAGCGATGCTTGTACTCGTGGTGGGGTGCATCCCGTCGCTGGTTGACACTATACTTGATTCAGAAGCAACCGTCAAGGATAAGAGACGCCCGGCGGCGGAGAAACGGAGAAACGCCGGGAGTCTGACGAGTCAGCCAGGCGGACCGCGGCACGTCGACTCCCGACCTGTCGCATCCCGCTGCCTTCCTGGCCCGGTACTTTCCTCACGCGGCAGCTGAATCAATTCGATCACAGATCGGCCACCTGCACCACTCAACCGGCAGCCCACGATCCCCCAGGGCCATCGGGCGCAGAAGGGTGCGCGTATCGGGGACGCCGCCTCTCAGGACTCGCGAGAGGCGATAGCGCCAGAGGACCCGAGCCAAGCGAGGTGTGCCTCCAACTGCCAAGGGAGCGTGCTGTTTGCCTCGCTGCGACAAGTGGAGACCCACCCCGACTGGTGAGCCATCCTCGCCGATCAGGTTCTGGCCGCGGCGATCCTCGACCGGCTGCTACACTTCTCAACCACCATCAACATCCGCGGCCATAACTACCGTTTGCGCGAGCAGCGCAAGGCCGATGTGTTCAGAGACCTGGCCGACAGCCAGAAGGAGGGCCAACCCAGCACCCGAGCTTTTGAGCCGGGGGGAAATCAAGTTGGCCACTCAGGGGAGTCTTGTGTTGGCCTTGACAGCGGCCCTCGCGGTCGTCAGCGACCACCGCAAAGGACAAGGCAGGCTAATCGCAGACGGGCTCTCATCTCGCGACGGAGCTCGCCTACTCGAGGGAGGAATCGCTACCGTAGCCTCCGCGTCCCCAACCCCAATCCGGGCGCGAGACACGAGGCTGGAACCTTCCGCCGACGGCGCAGGACTGCCAAGCGCGCCGCTAGGCGCGCACTTCGTACAAAGGGAGGGACAGAGGCACCCCTATTCGCCAGATCCTCCCTTCCTGAAGACATAGATCGCCCACCCCAGTGTCTCGCGCCCCCACCTGAGGTAGCTCTCCCGATACTCGTGTACTCGCTTCAACAACTCCTCCACGTCCGGATCGTCCGGATGCTCACCGGCCCACAGCGCCGCCGCATACCACTGCAACCCCTCATACCTGTCCCAATCATCTTCGTTGCTGACCAGTGTGTAAACGAGCTCCAGCCCTAGCTCTTGCCCAACCGCCACGTTCTCGTGATGCGTCCCATACGTGTTGCGTTGTTCCCCTATGGCCTCCAGATAAGCCGCTGGTGGTTCCTGTCGCCAGTACGGCTCGCCCACGACTATCCAACCTCCGCGAGCTGCCATGCCGTTCAATGCCCTCAGTGTCCCTCGATGCCCGCCGAAGATCCAACTCGCTCCGATGCAGGCTACGACGTCGAAGCTCTCGGGCTCATCCGGCTCATAGTCCGCTCCATCCATATGCAGGAACTGCAACTGAGCATCTGGCACGCGCTCCAGGTGCTTCTCTCGGGCGTCCACAATGTAGTGCGGAGACAGATCGACCCCTACGCCTTCGACGCCGTACCGCTCCGCCAATCGGACGATGAACTCGCCCTTGCCTGTGGCGATGTCAAGCACCCGTGCCCCGGGCCCTGGCCGTAGGAGAGCGACAAGCTCCTCAAGCTTCTCGACGCTGATCGGGTTGCAGACCACGTGTTCCCGATGCGTGATGTCATAGAACTTCCATTGGTCCATCTTTCACCTTGCCCTTCATCGATTGGTAGGCAACCTCAAAGCTGTAAGCGCGCCTCGAGCTTGCGTCGGTCCATCGGGCGGTCATCCGGCCCAGGGTAGCCGACTCAGCTCCAGCGCGTCGCTAGGCTGGTGCTCTCATCCGTGCCAGCGCAATAGGATCGTGGGCTGAGAACAGCTGTACCTCACCCCCACGCTCGCGACTCAGAGCTCGAAGCTTCTGTAGCGCTGCCACCGGGAACAGGGCCCTCTCAAACGCCCCGGCCCAGCTTGGGAAAGGACTCCGAGGATTCACAGGGTCTATCTGAACATCTCGCACATACGCATCGCCGCAGTGCAGCATCCATCCTTCGTCGACCTCGACGGCCACACCACAGTGTCCAGGCGTGTGCCCGATGAGCGGAACCAACACCAGACGCGCCGATCGGATGCCCTCCACCGGCGCGCACGACAACCCGAACCACGTCTCTCGCTCCAGCCCATACAGCACCCACTCTGGCCCGTGCGCCCAATGGGCAGCGTCGTAGCCAAACCAATGCAACAAGCTCTTCTGCCGCCACCGCGTCGCGGCCTGGTGCTCCGACTCGAACACGTGCACCTTCGCCCAGGGGAAATCGGGCAGCCCACCGCAGTGGTCGAGATGAAGATGCGTCAGCACGATGTGCCGGACGTCTTCCGGCGGATAACCCAGCCCCACAACTTGCCTGATCGCAGTCGCCTCTGGATCACGCGGCACGCGGTTCAGGGCCAGGAAAACTCGCATGCGTACCGAGGGCTGCTCATAGTCCTTGCGCCCCAGACCAGTATCGACCAGAACAAGCCCATCGGCTGACTCGATGAGGAGACAATGGGTCACTGAACGGACCCCAAGGCGGAACGTCATGCAGTTGAGATGGTGGATAGGCATGACTCGGATTCTTCGGGCTCCCCTCCATTTCGAGCTGCCTGTTTGCGTGTCAAGGGGACATGCCCCCAGTGGGCGATTGATGGCGGCTAGCATCGATCCCGAATCCATCCTCTTAGCTCTCAATCGCAAGCTGGGATCACGTACCTAGTCAGGATCTGCACGGTGGCGTCCGCCGAGGAGTAGTTTGCCCCGGTGAACACGACCACTCCCTCTTGGTCCGGGAAGACCGCGATCCCCTGCCCACCCCAGCCGAAGGCCCAGAAGGCCGGCTACCTTCCACCGGCCCCCGCGAATTCGTGGGTCAACCACGTGTGCGCGTAGCCGCGCCGTCCCCAGGTGTTGTCGCCGGGCGGGACGGGCCGCAGGACGTGGTTGAACCAGGTGCTGTCCGTCCCGCTTGGGCACACGATAGCATACTCTCTGGCCATTCCGCCTCCGCGGTCTTTGCGTCCGCGAACCAGGCAAACCCACCGCCTTTCACGACGGCCGACTACGGCGAAGTCGGCTCAAGCCTCACGGCCAGCTCGCCTGCCCAGGCGTGGATCGCTGCCCAGTCCCGGATGTCGCTGGCCGGCTCTTGACCAGCCATGAGGCTGACAGGGAAGGGCAGCTTCTCCGGGTCGAACCTACCACCGAATATCTCAACGGCTACCGGCGCAAGCCAGGTGTACTTGGCTAGCTCCTTAGCGAGTTGCCCGCGTGAATCCTGCCACTCCTTCTCATCATAAGGTTCGTGAGTCGGGCCGAGCGCGAAGACCGCTACGGGCCTTTCCCTGAGGGCCTCAAGGTGGCGCGATAGGAAACGGCGTGCATCCTTGTGCCAGCGGTACATGTAGAGCGGCGCCCCCAGCACGACGGCGGCGTAACCCGCGAGGGAGCCGACATCCCGCGCGCGGCACGTATCTACTGCAAGCCCAGACTCGCGGAGCGCTGCCGCGACTGCTTCCGCAACCTCCTGAGTCGAGCCATAGCGCGATGCATACGCTACCAAGACCGAAGCGGACATCTTGATCTCCCTCCTACGGTTGTTGGGCAGACTGTTGCCGTTGAAACGCTGCTACCGATAGAGCCTCCAGCCAAGCATAGTATGCCACATCATGCGGAACAGTCCAGCTGCCGCGGCGCTATGACCGATTCGCCACAGGGCAGCGGAAGGACGAGGAGCACTGCGGCCACAAGACGGTAGGTGACCAGTTCGCAGGGATGAGCAAGCAGGCCAGAGGAGTCTATTGCCCTGAACGAGTGCCAGACATTCGCTTCCGGCGACAGGGAGTTTCTTCCGCACAGACCTCGGGCAATCTGGGCCGCGACTGCGCCGGCTTAGCCCGGCGGGTGCGCACGCCCGCCCCTTTGCCCTCACCGAGAATGGACGTCAGCCGCTCGCGCTCTATCTTGACCTTGGACGGCGTACGACTGAAAGCCACACCGTGATGTTCGGCCTCCAGCTTTGCGCGACCGCATCCCTTCCCGCGGCAGCCAATGCCATCGCTGCCGCAAGCGCAATCCTGTGCACCATCTCGAACCACCCTCCTTCTTCTCTGGCAACACGAAGCCCGGCTTCACATGGAACCGGGCTTCGCTCTACCCGTCTCCTCTACGGCCGGGCTACTTCACTTCGATCTCGATCGCCTTGGGCTTGGCCTCCTCGACCTTGGGGAGCTTGAGCGTGAGAACGCCGTTCTCATACTCCGCCTCGGCCTTGTCAGCCTCCACTGCGACCGGCAGAGTCAGCGATCGCGAGGTGGCGCCAAACCGCCGCTCGTGACAGATGTGGCGACCCTGCTCGACCTCCTCCTCGGCCTTCGTTTCACCCATGATCGTCAGGGTGTTGCCCAAGACGCTAATGTCTACATCGTTCGGATCGACGCCCGGGAGAGCCATCTTGACGACCACATCCTCCTCCGTCTCGAACATGTCGACGGCCAGCGGCGCGCCGACCGCCATGGCCAGCCTACTGCGCGTCGGACGCACAAAACTGTCCTCAAACAGCCGGTCCATGGCCTCGCGCAGGCTCATCAAGTCTCGAACTGGTTCCCAACGTGTCAGGCTTGTCATCGTGTCATACCTCCTTCTATGCGTTTACCTCCTCGGAATCTACGTGCAGCTTCTCCAATACTGATACTGATCGACAGTGCCCGGGTGGCTACCAGGCAACCTAGTACTCCGGCGGCATCGGCGGTGCTGGCGGCTCCTTCTCCGGGATGTCCGAGATCAGCGCCTCGGTTGAGAGCACCATGGCCGCGATGGATGCGGCGTTGGAGAGCGCGCCTTTCGTCACCTTGGCCGGGTCGATGATCCCCGCCTCGACCCTATCCACGAAGTCCTCTTGAATCACGTCGTACCCTAAGTGCTGGTTGCCGTTTCCATCGTGGAGTCGTCGCACGGAATCCAGGATCACCGCACCGTCCTTTCCCGCATTGGCGGCGATCCGGCGCGGCGGCATCTCCGGCGCCTTGCGAAGAATCGTCACCCCGGTCCGCTCGTCGGGGAACTGCATCTCGACCTCGTGTAGGGCGGGGATCGCGTTGAGCAGCGCCACACCACCGCCCGGCACGATGCCCTCCTCGACCGTGGCACGAGTAGCCGAAAGCACGTCCTCGAGGCGGTGCTTCTTCTCGTTCAACTCGGTCTCAGTCGCGATGCTCTCGCCGCTCCTGCCTCTAGCCCCGAACCACCAGCCTGTCCCCGCTGAGCCTGACGTCAATGCCATCCTCATCCATGCCGGGCACCTCCGGGGTGACCGTGAACCCTTTGTTGTGCTCCACCAAGTCCATCCTTGGTCCGAACATCTCCGCCCGGCCGCCGAAGGCGCCAAGGGGCGCGAGCCCAAACGGCCGGGCCGCAGCGGGAAGTGCCGAGGCCACCGTAGGCACCGTGCTCTGGTCTGGCCGGTTCACCACGTTGATGGGAACCCTGGCAGCTTCCCGCCCCTTCCTCTTCCAAGCTATTGGATCGGTGATGCCGGTGATGCCGGTGATGCCGGTGATGCCGGTGATGCCGGTGATCCGCATCGTTTCCCTGCCCCTCACTCACCGCAGTACTCGTCGAAACAGCGCCGGGCCCGTTCCGAGGGACAGCGCACCGTAGCGATTGCCGTCCAACGCAGTAACACTGGAGCTCTACAAGATTCGTTTTGATGGGATTGGCGCCGCCAAACGAATTCAACGGGCCTTTGGAGATACGACCCGGGCACGTCAGTGGATGCAACGCGACATGCTCCGTCTAGTTGCTCATGGCAGTCCGAGAATCCGTTCTAAGCGGCGCGCGTGCTCCCAGCATTCTTGCGCATAACCGCCAACCACAACAGGAAGAGCCGGCCGGCCCTTGAGAATTCGAGAATACACGACCTGCATTAGAGGCCCATTGGAGAACCACTAGAACTGGAGGCTCCGTCGGCCTCTCACGGAATCGGTCGAGCAGGAACAGGGAAGCACGACGAAGTTGGCAGCAGTCTGCCATGATACCATCTGGATTCAGTCCGTTGGCTCGGCACTGGGCTGGTGCATCTAGGACGCTCCGATCCAGAACGAGGACATCATTCGCGCGTGATACAGACTCGATCCTCAACCTCGTGTCGCTGAGGCCGCGTTGTGGTGCCGGTTTTCCATCCTCAGCCCCCATTGCGCCTACCTCCACCCATGGTAGAATTGCGCGTTCCACCCGCTGGGCAACACGGCGTCTCGACAAGGAGTCAACATGGTCCAGGAATCCTCTGCTCTGCCCGAAAACGACGTCGATCTTCACAAGCTGGTTGTACACGGGCAACTGTTCCAACTGTACGATCAGATGTTGGGAGAACTCGATGTCGTCCGGGTTCTCCACCGCACAACCCAAGTCGTGCGCCAAGCCCTCTCGGCGGAGCGTGCCACAACCTACCTGGTGCGGCCAGAAACCCAGGAGCTTGTGTCGACAGCCGTCGTGGGCAACGTCTCCCGCACCATTCGGATCCCCATACGGGAGGATTCCCTCGCCGGCTATTGTGCCCTTACCGGACGCTCTTTCGTCATCCCCGACGCCCACGGCGATCTCAGCTTCATCGACCCGAGGCTGCGCTTCGACCGTTCCTGGGACGAGATGAACCAGTACCGCACGCGGGACGTGATGTGTGCCCCGGCGGCCTTCAAGGGTGAGCTCATGGGGGTGGTCCAGGTCATCAACGGCACCGAACGCCCGTTTTGCGAGACTGATCTTCTGCCTCTGCAGAGCGTCTCCCGTTTCGTGGCCTACGCCCTCTATCACGCCAGAATGCACGATGAGCTGGCCAGTCTCAAATCACTGGAGAAGGAGAAGGCCGAGTTCATGCAGATTCTCGTGCACGAGCTCAGATCGCCAGTCGGGACTTCCAAGTCACTGGCTGCCGCGCTCCGGTTTGTCAACAAAGAGGACGAAAACCTCGCCTCGGTGCTCGGCAAGATCGAGGCCCGGATGGACGAGTTGCTCCTGCTGGTCGACGACATTCTGCGGCTATCGCAGATCAAGGCAGGCCAGCCCCTGGGTGACATCGCGGTACACGATCTTGTCGTCAAGACCAGGAGCGACTGCGAGCCATACCTGGACGAGGCGACAGCGAAGGGACTATCCCTGAACCTCGACCTCCCGACGTCGCCCGTGCTCGTCCGCATTGACCTGCAGGCCTATCACCTCATCCTTTCGAACCTCGTTTCCAACGCGGTCAAGTACACGCCCGCTGGAACCGTACAGGTTCTGCTCAAAGAGGAGGCGCCCTGGGCCGTCTTGCAGGTCACCGACACGGGCCTGGGGATTCCGAAGGATGACATCGGCCGTATCTTCACGGAGTTCTTTCGCGCATCCAACGCCCGTCGCAGCAAGATCCCGGGCACAGGGGTGGGTCTCGCCGGGGTGAAGGAGCTTGTGGAGCGGTTCCATGGCGAGTTGGAGCTGGCCAGCGAGGAGAACCGAGGCTCAACATTCACGGTTCGCCTACCCCTCGAAGAGGAGTAGGGATTAGCTGTTCGGACTACTACAGTCGAGGGTCCTGGGGCTGAGCCTCGCTATCCGGTGGTGTGGCCGTATTCCGAGGCACCAGGCATCTTCGCCGCGCAGGACTAGTGTGGCTCGACGATGACGTCTTTCCAGTACTGCGCTCGGATCGCCGACGTAGGATACTTGGTCACCCAAGGCTTCACCAGCAGATGTAGCCGCTGGTATAGAATGGGCACAATCGCCGCCTCCTCCACCAGTATCCTGTCCGCTTGCTGATACATCGTCAGTCTCTTCTCCTGGTCCGTGATGTGCCAGGCTTCCTCCACCAAACCCTCGTAGGCGGTGTTGCTCCACCGGGCGCGACCGCGGGCTGGACAGACCCTCAGGAAGTTGTCGGGATCGGGATAGTCGGCCCCCCACGCAAAGAGAAGCAGGTGTGGCGGCTCCCTGTCCAACCTGTTGATGAATTCGCCAACCTCCATCGCCCTCCACGAAACGTCTAGACCCAGATTCTCCAGCCATTGTGCTCGCAGGTACTCATCGATCCGGTGAAGCGCTATGACTGCGTCCAAAGCAGGGAAGCCGCGACCGCCAGGGTAGCCGGCCTCAGCCAAGAGGCTACGTGCCTGCTCGGGGTCAAACGGCAGGCCGATTCCCGCCGAGTGCCCTGGCATCCCGACGGGCACGAACCCGCCCGTCGCCGGAGAATAGTAGCCCCTCCAGACCGCGTCCGCCAGCCACTCCCTGTCGACAGCCAGGACGAAGGCCCGGCGAACCCGAACGTCGTCGAAAGGTGGCCGGCTCACGTTGAGTGCCGCATACAAGGTCGACAGCAGCGGAGCCGAAATGTATTCCCCTGCATACCGCCGCCGCGCGCGATCCCTATCCAGCGGGGGCAGGTCCAGAAGGCCCAAGATGTCCAGGCCATCAGCCTCATACATCGCCAACACTGCCGGCCACTCCGCCGAGGCAAACAGGGAAAGCTCCACCCGCTCCACGTTCCCGGTGAACCGACCCTGATACCTTGGGTTTCGTACCAGCCGAATCGACTCCCCGCGCTCCCAGGCCTCCAAGCCGAAAGGGCCGTTGGTGACGATGTTACCCGCTTCGGTCCAGGCGTCGCCACACGCCTCCACGACGTGCCTTGGGACAGGGAAGGCGGCCCGGTGGGCCAGCAGTGAGAGGAAGTAGCCGCTGGGCTCCTCCAGTTCCACGACCAGCGTGAGATCGTTGAGGGCTCGCACCTCCACATCCCTCTGCCCAACCTCTGCTTGATGGAAAGCCCGCGCCCCCTTGATATCATACAGCAGACTGGCGAGAGGCGACCCTGTAGCCGGATCCAGTACCCTTTTCCAAGCGAACTCGAAGTCGCCCGCGGTCACGAGCGTTCCATCGCTCCAGCGGACATCATCCCACAGGTGGAAGACGTACCTGCGCCCACCTTCCAGCACCTCCCAGCTCCGCGCCGCCTCAGGGACAACATTCAAGCGGGGACTCAGGTCCACTAGCCCACTGAAGAGCGGACGTATACAGGCTCCCGAGGTGGTCCCTGCAGCTAGGGCCGGATCCAGGGTCGGGGGGTCCAATCTGGCCACCCTCAGAGCATGGGGGGCTGGCAGAGACGGGACAGCGGTTCTCGTCTCCCCAGCCCGCTGCCACAGCGCGAATCCCTCATCGTAGGCCTGGCGGGCCTCCTGGAAGTCGAAGGCGGCGTGATAGGTCAACCCCAGTTTCATCAGCGTCCGCGCTGCCCGCTCCTGCTCGCCCTGTTTCTCCAGCCAGGCAAGCGCCCGCTGGTAGTAGCCGCTAGCCTCCTGGTCTGCATAGGCCAGCCGAGCCCGGTCGCCAGCGCGCAGCAGGTATGCCACTGCCCTGTCCCCCTCTCCGGCCAGCTCGTAGTGCCCGCCAATCAGCCCCAGGTACTCCCCGATCCGCTCACCGGCCGCGCCCTCCAGCCAGCATGCCACCTGCCCGTGGTACAAGCGGCGCAGCTTGAGCAGCACCGTATCGTAGACCACGTCGCGCAGCAAAGCATGCTTGAAGATGTATTCCTCCGCGCCGTCAAAGGCGGAACGCTCACGTCGAAGCACCAACTCTCGCTCGCGCAAAGACACCAGAAGAGAGGCGATCTCCGGCTGGCGGAGCAACTCCTCCTCCCCGGCCTTCAGTTCACCCACAGCCGCGTCCCAGAACGTTCGTCCCACCACAGAAGCCCGCTGCAGGAGCATCCTCTCCGCTGGTGGTAGGCTGTCCAAACGAGCCTGGAGTACACCGGTCAGCGTTGGAGGTACGCGCACCTCTGCGAGGAGCCCTAGCTCAATCCGCCAGTGCTCTTCCCCAGGCACGATCACACCATCCTCGATTAACATCCTGATCAGCTCTTCGACGTAGAAGGGATTGCCTTCGGCCCCATCGACAATCAAATCGCGCAGTTCGCAGGGGATCTCGCTCGATTTCTGCAGAATCTCACCCACAAGTGCCCGGCTCGATCGCCGTGACAGCGGCCTGACATTGATCCGGCTGTGGGTCTCTTGTCCCTCGCCCCAACTGGGTCGGCGCTCGTAAAGCTCCGGGCGCGCCAGGCAGACGACCAGCAGCCGCGCTTCAGTCACTGCCGCCACCAGGTGATTGAGCAGGTCGAGGGAGCTATCGTCCGCCCAGTGGATGTCCTCCAGGAAGATGACCGCGGGTTCATTGGCTATCGCCCGCAGATAGCTGATCAAATGGGCTGTCGCCAGATCCGCAAACGATTCGCTGCCTATCCGGGCCTGGACAGCCTCGGTCGTGGAGAAGTCAAGGCCCAGGAGCTGCCCGACCAGGTCCGCCTCTCCAGGACTAAGAGCATCAGCCATTCCGGCCCGGAACTTCTCCCGTACCACCGCTGGCCCGTCGCTCTCCAGGATCTGGAAGCGGAGGGCGAATGTGCGGCGGATGAGACCGAAGGGAACTGCCTCCCCCTCAGGAGTCGCCCGCCCCTTGAAATGCCAGACCTTCTGGGACAGCAGCTCGATCCAGCTCTCGAACTCATACAACAGCCGGCTCTTGCCCACCCCGGCGTCACCCACGATCGTCACGATGCGGGGCTCAGCGTCCTCTACCACGTCGCGATAGATGTTCTGGAGCATCAGCAGCTCCGCGTCGCGACCGACCGTGCGCGTTTCGACGCCCGCCACACCAGGGGTCAACAGGCGAAAGGCACGCGGCCTGGCGCGCTGAACGAGGTACGTGTGCACCGGATCAGCCTTGCCCCTGACCCGGACGGGCTCCTGTTCCACCAAATCAAACACGCCTCGCACGTGGCGGTAGGTATTGTAGGATATCAGGACCCCGCCCGTTGGGGCTACCCCTATCACCCGGCTGGCCAGGTTGACTGCGTCGCCGATCGCAGAGTACTCGTCCGTGATGCCCACGTCCCCCAGCAGCACCATACCCGTGTTGAGACCGGCTCGCATAGACAAGTCCACGTGACTGTCTGAGGCGAAGCAGACCAGTTCCGACTGCAAACCAAGCGCAGCACGGATCGCCCGTTCAGGATCGTGCTCGCGAGCCTCCGGCACCCCCCACAGCGCCATCACGCCATCCCCAGTGTGCTTGTCGATCAATCCGCCGTGCTCGAGGATGGTCGCATCCCAACGCTGCCACAGGGCATTCATCACATCGCTCACTTCCTCCGTATCCAACGCCTGAGACAGTGCGCCAAGGCCGAGGACCTCGGCAAACAGAATAGTCGCTTGCTTGCGCTGTTCGAGGCCGCGCTCAGGCTCCAGGGCGGCGAGCCTGGAACGCAGGGCAGCAATGGAGACATCAACAACCCCGTCGCCCAGGGCGGCACGTTGGGCCTCTAGCCGGACAATGGCTTGTTCGAGCTCTAACCGCTCACTCATGGCGATGCCTCGGCGCACCATATGAGGGCCCTTCAGCATCCACAGTCTCTGCCGCGACCGGCGCCAGTTCCGCGACGACCGAGTCTAGGTCCAGCATCTTGCCACGTTCCATCGCTGCCTCGAGCTCCTTGGCGGATAGCAGATCGCGCAGCCGACCGTGGGCCAATTCCGCCACCCGGCGGACATCAGCCTCCATGGCCGGGTGGCTCAACGCCAAGCCGAGTAGTTCTGCCGCTGATACGTACTGCCCAACCTCAATCTGCTGCTGGACCACGCCAACCAATGCGTCCAGGGTCAGGGGCACGGCTCCAATGGCCACTGACTCGACCAGCGCTTCACGGAGGTATTGCCGGGCGGCCTCGTACTCACCCAGCGAGACGTAGAGTTGCCCCAGGTTACTCAGAGTGCTTGTCACTCCAGAGCGGTGGTCGACTTCTCTGCTTAGCAGGAGCGACTCTTGATAGTATTGCTTTGCACGGTCCAAACTCCCCGTGCCGTGATGGTTGAGATATCCAAGATTGCCAAGCAGATCGGCCACCAGTTGACGGTCGTCGGTTTCTCTGGCGAATCTCAGGCCTTGCTCATAGTACTGTTCGGCCTCCTCAACCTTGTCCTGGAGGGTGGCAAGGATGCCGAGGATGTTGAGCATATGTGGTATTCTAGTGCGGTCGCCAAGTTCCCGATAGATCGCCAAGCTCTCGTGGCAGCATTCTTCTGCTTGTTCGATATCTCCCCACCTCCACGCAACCGTACTCAACATCGATAGAGCGGAGGCTACACAGTCTAGATCGTCCTGCTCACGAGCCAGGCTCAACACCTCATCCAGATAGCGCTGTGCCGTGTCAAAGGTGCCCTGTTCGCTGGCTACCTGAGCCAACCTGTTGAGTGCCGCGATTTCCGCCCGCTGGTCATTCGCCTGGCGGGCCAGGGCCAGCCCCTGTTCAAGGTGCTGCATAGCCACGAGGTAATCGCCCACCCGATTGCGCGCGTTGCCCAAGTTGACCAACAGCATCGACCGTTCCGCCAGCTCGATGTCGGACTCGGTGGTAGATGCCCCGTGAACTCGGTCGCGGCCCACGGCGGGCAACAAGCCCAACGCCCGCTCAAATGCCTTGATCGCATCACGGAATGCGCCAACTTGAAGCGCTTCATCACCCAACCGCTTCATGAGGATCGCCGCCTTGGTTGTCTCACCCGCCAGCTCGTAGTGCCTGGCGATCAGCCCCAGGTACTCCCCCATCCGCTCCCCGGCCTCGGTCTCCAGCCAGAGCGCCACCTGCGCGTGGTACACTCGGCGCAGCTTCAGCAGCACGGTCTCGTAGGCCACGTCCCGCAGCAACGCGTGCTTGAAGATGTACTCATCCGCATCCGCAAAGGCAGACAGCTCGCGTCGGAAGACCAGCTCGCGCTGGCGGACTGATCCCAGGAGTGGATCGATCTCCTCGTCGGCCAAGCCGCTCCTCTCCCCGGCCTTCAACGCCACGAGCGTCGCATTCCAGAACCGCCTCCCCACCACCGAAGCCCGCTGCATGAGCGCTTTCTCCTTGGATGGCAGGCTGTCCAGCCGGGCCTGGAGCACTCCGGTGAGTGTCGTCGGCACTTGCACCTCCGCGAGCCGCTCCAACTCAATCCGCCACCGCTCCTTCCCAGGCAGGATCACACCATCTTCGATCAGCATCGTGATCAGCTCTTCCACGTAGAACGGGTTGCCCTCTGCCCCGTCTACGATCAGATCGCGCAGCTCAATCGGGATCTCGCTTGCCTTCTGTAGAATCTCGTCCACCAGCGCCCGGCTGGACCGCCGTGAGAGGGGCATCAGATCGATCCGGGTGTGGACCTCCTGCCCCTCACCCCAACTGGGACGGCGCTCGAAGAGCGGGGGGCGCGCCAGGCATACCACCAGAAGCGGTTTGTCGACCGCCGCCGCCACGGCGTGGCTGACCAGGTCGAGGGAGCTATCGTCCGCCCAGTGGATGTCCTCCAGCAGGATCAGCGTCGGTTGGTTCGCAATGGCCTCCACATACCTGACTAGGTGAGCTGTCGCCTGCTCCGCGAAGGACTCGCTGCCCAATCGGGCTCGGACGGCCTCGCTAGTGGAGAAATCAAGGCCGAGGAGCTGACCCACCAGGTCCGCCTCGCCAGGACCGAGTGCATCAGCCATCCCGACCCGGAACTTCTCCCGTACCTCGGCCGCGCCATCGCTCTCCAGGATCCCAAAACTCTCCGCGAACGTGCGCCGGATGAGGCCGAAGGGTATCGCCTCCGTCTCCGGCGCGGCCCGCCCCCTGAGGAACCGGGTCTCCGCAGGGAGACGTTGGAC
>JASFVG010000063.1:0-14638 GCA_050049955.1 Anaerolineae bacterium
AGGCCCTCATCCTGCGTACTGTCCATGATCAGAGCAAGATGACGGCCGTTCGCGATCAAAGGGACATCCAAGACCCTGACGTACTGGGCATAGTCTCCCCTTCTGGGAAGGAGCTCCGCCAACACGTTGGGCGTCTCCTCGAAGAAATCTCGACGAAAGACCGTGTTTGGGTCACCGAGGTAGAGAGGAAGCGGGTAGATGTGCGACTCTACGAGGTCCTGGAAGAAGTGCGTTCCATAGGAGACCTCGGGGGCACCCGCCGTCCCCGTCTGCGCAATCTCAATGAGCGCACGGGCGTTGTATATGTCCGCGTAGGTGACCTTGATGCCTAGCTCGACGTTGCTGGTTCCCCATCTACCGGGTCCCATAAGGATGAAGCTCTCGTTCTCCAGACGCTTGTTGAGACGACCAACCACCCGGCCAATCTCAAGCTTAATGGTGTGGTCAGGAGCGCGGCTATACGCCGATGGATCAACGTAGACCACGTAGCGAATGCCTGTGACACGGCCGTGCGGCACCATCCGCCGAGTCCGGAAGATGATGTCGGCTGCCGGGATGTCCTCCAGCGGCAGTTGGATACTTCTTCCGCCCTCACGCCAGCTCTGTGGTCGGCACTGGAGCAGATGCAGGACGAACCGAGGCGACCGATCGTTCCGTATTTCGACGGTGAACTCAACGTCCACCGGTCGCCCATAGTGCTTTTCCAGGTCTTGTAGGACCGCCCGCATGAGATCTACGAAGTCTGAGTTCCCGAGCAGCTCATCGAACGTGAGAACGTACTGCGCCTTCCCAAGAACACCCGGGGCGTAGACGGGCTGCAGATAGCTCCCCATGTCCTCGGAAGCGAGCAGCCGTAGGTCCGGATAGTCGGACTGCAGCACCTCATCTACCGGCAGCGTGACGAAAGCATTGGCCTCCACGTCGATAAGATCCACGAAACGTTGCGAGTACTTGCGGATCTGGGCTGCGTCGACCTCGGGCCGCAACTGTGGATGGCTGAGTGCTACCATGCGGGGATAGTCGTTGGCGACTCGCTCGACTGCGCGTGTACCCAGTCCCCAGACCAGGCGGAGTAGGCCATCCTCCGGCCGGATCTTCTGGCTCCATCGGTACGGGTTGCGGCTGAACCCCACGCCGGCCAGCGTGGGAAGGAAGTATCCCCCATACTGCTGGCCCTTCACCTTCTGGATGAGTATCGCCATACGCTCATCGTAGTCGACGAGCCCCATCTGCTGCCTATAGAGCAGCGCGTCCGGGCTTAGAACACTGGCATAGACGCGGCGGATGGCTGCCGAAAGTGCCTCTAGGTTGTCCGACAAGGTCCCTTGGTTGGGGCAGAAGAAGCTGTCGTACTTGCCGGCGAAGGAGAACCCGAAGTTATCCTCTAGAAGGCTTGAGGATCGCACGATCAGTGGGGTATCCCCAAGCTTGGTCAGCAGCTCTCGTAGTCGGGTCAAGACACGTCCAGGGAGCACTCCGCGAAGGTAGGTCTCTTGGATATGCGGATAGTCGGATTCGATCGCCTCCTGGGTCTTGTACTTCTGGTTGATGAATCGATCCAACCCGTTCAGCGTGTGGAAGTCGTAGAACACGTCAGCACCGATGAAGTAGGAATCGGGGATCATCACCCGCGATTGAAGTTCCTGGGAGTCGTAGGGGGAATGCCGCTGGAGAATCTTGTAGGCCAGCATCATCCCCGCGGCCTTACCACCGATCTTGCCCTGCCCGATGCGGGTTCGGGCGATCGTCTCGAAGTCCTCGGGGTCGAAGAACTCCTTGGCCAGACCGACGAACCCCATCTGATCGCTGATCATGCTCTTGGTCAGCACAACCGTGATCTCTCGGAGGTGATGCTGGACCTCGCCCTGCCTGTCCGGGGGAAGCGCAGCGTACTCCTTGGCCTGAGCGAGCAGGAAGCTCTGAGGGGCAAGCTCTGGGTTGAAGGAGAGAGAGACGGATGGGCCCGGTGCCCTTTCCGCCAGGACCTCGTGCACGATCTCCTCGAACAGATCGTGCGGTAGGTTGTACGCGAAGTAGAAGTCCGTGAGGTGATCCCGTATCTGCTCCAATCGCTCGTGCCAGACCTGAACCGGTTCTTGGGCAAAGGGATCCTGCACCCCCTCTCGCTGCTGTGAGACTACTCCCTTCTGCTTAACCTCGTTCTCGAAGACCTCTGGAGAGATGACGCCGCGGGCGAAAAGCTCCTCTCGCATGCGAGCTCGAATGCGCCGACCCAAGATGGGGTATTGGGAAATCTGCAAGTACAGTTCCAGAACTTGCGGAATCTGGTCTGGTTGAGGGTCCATTCTGAGCGCGTACTCCTTGATCGTCTTGAAACGCCTCGGTTACAGTATACTCTACAGAGCCGGTCAGTCAACCGGGTCATCCGGACGCACCGACCGAAACCGGGCGGTGCAGCCGGTTGCCGATCACCAGGCGGGTAGTCGGCCCTCAGCCTCCATCGCTGGAACTGATGGATCACAGCGGGGCATGCGTCCTCGCCCCTGATTGACGGCCTCACCCCGTTGCTGTATGATTCAGGAGGGTGGCCCTGCAGGCGACGTGCAGCGCATACAGCAGGAAAGACTGGTGTCGGACCCTGGTTACGGCCCCCTGGTCGTCTGACGAATTCGGGAGGTGATGGAATGTCCGCGATTGTCGTGGTCGGCACGCAGTGGGGAGATGAGGGAAAAGGACGTGTCGTCGATGGACTGGCACGCTATGGCGACATCGTGGCCCGGTTCAACGGCGGAGACAACGCCGGTCATACGGTGGTCGCCGAAGGACACACCCTGAAGTTGCACCTTACACCTTCGGGCGTCCTCCACTCACACCTCACACTACTCATCGGCGCCGGCGTTGTGGTCAACCCAGGAACGCTGGTGTCCGAGATGGACCAGCTATCCTCCATTGGTCTCGACGTTGGGCCCGATCGGCTGAAGCTAAGCGCCGCCGCCCACCTCATACTTCCCTCGCACCAAGCCCTAGACGGCGCACGCGATGCAGCCCGGGGGAAAGGCGCGATCGGAACCACCAGGCGCGGGATCGGCCCGACGTACGCCAGCAAGGCCGCCCGCCTCGGTCTCCGCGCTGGCGATATGGTCGAGCCCGAGCGCTTCGCGGAGCGGGTGCTCGAGGCCGTGGAGGAGCATAACCATCAGCTCGCAGACCTCGGGGCCGACCCAGTCCCGTCGGACCAGGTAGCGGCTGACTACTGTGCATATGCCCAGCGCCTGGGGCCCCACCTCGTCGATGGCTCGGCGGTCGTAGGCGAAGCCCTCACGGCAGGGAAGACGGTCCTCTGCGAGGGCGCTCAGGGCCTGCTGCTCGACCTTGACCACGGCACCTATCCGTACGTCACCAGCTCCTCTACGGTAGCTGGCGGGGCAGCCACTGGGCTGGGCTTTGGGCCTCAGCATATCTCCCGAGTCATCGGCGTAGCTAAAGCCTATACCACGCGTGTTGGCCAGGGGCCCTTCCCCACCGAACTGCTAGGCGAGGTGGGTAGTCGGATTCGCGAGGTCGGTAACGAGTACGGCACCACGACAGGTCGGCCGCGCCGCTGCGGATGGCTGGACGTCGTCATCCTGCGGTACGCCGCTCGGGTCAATGGGCTGGATGAGCTGGCGCTGACGAAGCTGGATGTACTGAGCGGGCTTAAGGAGCTCAAAGTCGCGACGGCCTATGAGCGAGCCGGCGAACGGGCCGACCACTTCCCAGCGGAGTTCGGGGTGGAATGGCTGGCTCAGTGGCGTCCGATTTACGAGGAGCTGCCGGGCTGGGAAGAGGTCATCTCCGATGTCCGCCGTCGGAAAGACCTGCCGCAGGCGGCACAGGGCTACGTAGCCCGCATCGAGGAATTGACGGGCACACCCGTCACGTTCATAGGCGTCGGCCCGCAGCGAGAGCAGGCGATTGCCGACAGCTGACCCGCCCCAGAATACAGGGCACGAAACCCCCACGGGCCAGGGGTTCGGGATGGCCCCAAAGACTGCCGGAGCAGCGCCCTACTCACCCATTGGCAACATGGTCTGATAGGGATGCGCGCTCCTTTGCCCCTGTATCGCCTTCGCCGTCAGGCGCGTGTTCTCCTCGATTGAAAGCAGGAGATCGATCAGCTCGCCGATGGCGTACAGGATGAGGAAGTAGACGATCGTCACGATCAGCCCACCTACGAAACCCACGATGCCACTCACAGTGCTCATGGCTCCCTGCACCAAACCTGGGTCCTGGCCCAGATAGCGAAGCACAACCCCCCCGCTACCTAGAATCCCGATCAGCAGGATGCCCAGCGAAAACAGGATACCGACGATGAGCAAGATCCATGCCAGGACCTTCCACAATGTGGCAATCGTGCGGAGTATGCGAAACTTCCTGTCCATCGCGGCCCCCCCGTGAGGCTGCACTACCGGCTGTCCAGCCATCATATCACAGCTGTCGGGCACGACAATCCGCGGGGCTCGTCTGCCGCGTGCCTTGGGGCGCTCGGCACACAGCGCGTGCCAAGGTGGCTCGGCAAACACCACCCCCAAGCGCCAGCCGGTGCCGTGCATCTCAATGGGGCTGCCGGTAAGGAGCCAGGAGTCACGCGCGACAGGCGCTATCTGGCGGGGCCGATTGCGGGGAATTCAGCTGCACCGCCCAGTCAGCGGCAACGACGAACCATCTGGCGCGAGGTTTCGGCCGGCGTGGACGACAGGTGAACAACTAAGGGCCTGGGCGGGCGAGATCGACTGGGCCAGGATCTTGCTGCAGCCCTCCTAGTGCGCCGGAAGCCGCACTTGCCAAGCGTTGCTAGGCGCATCCGATGGGGAAGGCGCACGCCTACCCCTAGTGCACCGGCGCATCGTCTCTCAATAAAGACTTTGCCTGTTTCTCGAACTTCACCCGCGGCAGCATCACTCTACGACCGCAGGTGAGACATCGGATCCCGATATCGGCACCGATGCGGGTCACCTCCCACTCATATCCCCCACAAGGATGCGGCTTGCGAAGGCGCGCCTGATCGCCTACTCGAATGTCCAAAGGGCCTCGTTGGACTGTCAAAGGCGCACTTCCCGGTGATCGACACGGCAGTGCTCGGCCGTGATGATGGCCAGGACTTCATCAGCTGCGCAGTCCAGCTCTTGGTCCCGGTTGACGACGGCGTAGTCGAATTCTGGCAGCCTCTGCATCTCCTCCCGAGCCGTGACCATCCGGCGCTCGATCTGCTCGGGAGAGTCGCCGCCCCGAGCACGCAGTCGGCCTTCGAGCTCCTCCTCTGAAGGCGCGGTCAGGAAGATCAGAACGGCCTGGGGCACGATCCCTCGCACGGTGGCGGCGCCTTGAACGTCGACGCGCATCACGACGTCCTTTCCAGAGGCCATCGCTTCGCGGACCTGCTGCTTGGGGATGCCCTTGTACTGTCCGTAAACGACCGCGTGCTCGAGAAGCTCACCGCGCTCGATCATTAGATCAAACTGAGCGGTGGAGACGAAGAAGTAGTCCTTCCCGTCTTCCTCATCGGCTCGGGGCGGACGATCGGTGACAGTAACCACAAAGTAGAACGGGCAACGGCGCTCCTTGAGGCGTTCCACCAGACTGTCCTTTCCCACCCCGGAGGGCCCAGATATGACGATCAGGAGCGGTTGCGGCTCAGGCTTGTACAGGCTCTGTCTCTTGGTCAATGGCTCTCACTTGCGATGTCTGGCGTAAGTTGGTATATTGATAGTCCATAGGTCGGGACCGACCTTTTCAAGGAATGTAGGTGCCGGTCCCGTGATCGCAACCAGTCTAGCAGCCATAGGAGGCCAGCATGCCTATCTATGAGTACTTCTGTCACGAGTGTGAGCGTCGTGTCTCCATCTTCTGGCGAACGTTTACGAAGGCTCAGGAAGGAACACCTGCCTGTCCTCGCTGCGAGGGGTCAAACTTGACTCGCCTCGTCTCCCGCGTGCGCCTGGTGCGGTCCGAAGATAGCCGCCTGGACGATCTAGCGGATCCGAGTAGTATGCCGGATTTCGATGAGAACGATCCCAAGAGCCTCGGACGATGGATGCGGAAGATGAGCGCCGAGGTCGGCGAGGACCTTGGGCCCGAGTTCGACGAGGTGGTGGGGCGGCTGGAGGCCGGCGAGAGCCCGGAGGATATCGAGAGTTCCATGCCAGAGCTCATGGGCGAGGAGGGCGGGGATTTCGGCAGTGAGCCGTACGACTTCTGAGTCTTAGGGCCCATAGGCGCATCCACCCCCAACGGTACCGGTCTGACCGCAAGTCATCAGCGCACCCTGAGACGGGCACTGACCGTGGCGATCACGTCGGCCTGAACGACCTCCATAGGCCGATCAGCCGCGATCACGCACCATCGCTCTGGCTCCGCCTCGATCAGTTCCCAATAGCCAGCTCTCACGCGCTGATGAAACGCGATCTCCTCTGCGTCGAGGCGGTTCCACTCCTCACCGCTGAGCAGTCGACGCTTCAGCCCTTCTCTGGGGGCGATGTCGAAGAAGAGTGTAAGGTCGGGTTTAAGGCCATGAGTGGCGAGCGCTGTAATGGCGTACAGCGTCTCCAAGTCCAGTCCCCGGCCATAGCCCTGATAGGCCAGAGAACTGTCGGCGAAACGATCACTGACCACCAGCTTGCCACTCGCTAGCGCTGGCAAGATCACCTGCGAAACATGCTGGGCTCGAGAGGCTGAGTAGAGCAAGAACTCGGTCGGGGCATCCATTGCTACGTTCCCCGTATCGTGCAGCACGGCCCGGATTTGATCCCCAATTCGGGTCCCCCCCGGTTCCCGCGTGAGAAGGACATCGTGGCCCTGACCTCGCAGCCACTCGACGAGCAGTTGTGCCTGGGTCGTCTTCCCGCTCCCGTCAGGGCCTTCGAAGGTGATGAAGGTCTCCACCGATGCCTTGGTCGCCCTATCCCTGGAAGATGCGGACCTGTCTGTTCGGTTCCTTGCCGCGAGACAGCGATTCGAGATCGGCTGCCCGGGCCAACTCGTGCTGGCGGCGACGGACATAGGCATTCTGCGGCGCCAACAAGACCTCGTGCTCGCCATTCTGTATAGCCTGGATGGCTACCTCTGCCTCCGCCAACGCTTGTTCCAAGAGTCTCGGCTCCTCAGTCTCGACTTCCAGAATGTCGCGCAGGCAGCCCTGCAGCTGAGCAATCGTGTCGCTGCGCAGTACGTAGATCGGCAGACCGGTCTGCTCCGCTTCTTTGATCACCTTTGTCCGTTGACTGTAGAACTCCTTCGTCGTGATCATCAGGTCTGCTTCCGCCATGCTTCTCACCGGGTAGAAACTTGCCTGCACGCGCTTGGCCGCCTTGTCGAGGCGATTACGGTTAATCCCGTACGGATAGATACGGGTAGGCTCGGTGTCGACCAAGGATATCGGTGAAGCAGGAACCGGTGACACTTTCGCGGCCCCACCACCCCCTGCGCCGGGGCTCCGCTGTCCACGTTCTCGCTCCTGCAGGGACAGAGGCTTCGCTTTCTCGGTCCGCACCTCGCCGCTGGCATCCCGATACCGACAGGTGACCTCCGACGGCTGCCGCCCGCGGAGTAGGGCGTCCACCGACTCCGCAACGCTCTGGTGTACGATAAGCCGCTGTCGCGCCTCAATCTCGATCAAGACATCGAAAGTCGGCGGCGCACGTCTCTCCAGGATGGTCTTCTGGGTATTCCGCCGTCGCGCCTCCTCGTCAGACAGGGTCACGCTTTCGACGCCGCCGAGCAGATCCGAAAGGGTGGGGTTCAGTAGTAGGTTGTCTAGCGTATTGCCGTGAGCAGTGCCTATCAACTGGACGCCACGCTCCGCGATCGTTCGGGCTGCCACGGCCTCAAGCTCGCGCCCTATCTCGTCGATGACGATGACCTCAGGATTGTGATTCTCGACAGCCTCAATCATCACTTCGTGCTGGAGAGCCGGCGTCTCCACCTGCATACGTCGTGCCCGCCCGATGGCTGGGTGAGGGATATCCCCATCACCTCCGATCTCGTTCGACGTGTCTACGATGACGACTCGCCTCTTCTCGGCGAGGACGCGAGCCGCTTCCCGTAGCATCGTAGTCTTGCCCACCCCCGGGCGTCCCAGTAGGAGGATATTCTTGCCGCTCTCGACGATGTCCTGGATAATCGCGATGGTGCCATAGACGGCCCGGCCGACGCGGCAGGTGAGTCCAACAACATCGCCCTTCCGGTTGCGGATGGCGGCGATACGGTGCAGCGTGCGGGCAATGCCAGCCCGGTTGTCGTCGTCAAACTGCCCGATGCGGTCCACAACATACCGGATCTCGGCCCGATCCACCTCCGTCTCTCTCAGGACGACCTCGCCATCGGTATAGCGCGCCGTTGGCACACGACCGAGGTCTAGGATGACCTCCAGGAGTTCGTCACGCCGTACCTCTTCCTGTAGGAAGGCTTGTATGTCCTCTGGAAGGATGCCCATCACGGTATCCAGGTTGTCTGTTATGTGGTTGTGGAGATGATTGTCAGCGTCCTTCATCCCTAGCTTCTTCTCGATCCTATGCAATCCCGATACCTCGACCACCGCCCACACAAGGTTGGGGCCTATTCTACCGTCATTCGAGCCGTGCGTCAACGCTTGAGGAGGCGGAGAACGCGCTCTGCCATGCGATCTCGATTGCCTATCCTCACTTGCCAAGTCTCGACACTTGGCCTCGACTTGAGTTCATCCACCCAGGCATGGGGGCCCATCATCGCTGTCGCCAAGACAGCCGTTCGACCCTCGATTGCGGCATGCACCGCTTCCTTGAACGACTCACATAGGAGCTCCATCTTGCCAATCTCGTCCACAATCACCACTCGATGGGCCTCCATGGCCCGCCGCAGAGCCTCCACGCCGACCTGCTTGATGGCGGTCGTGTCTACGCCGTAGCGACCTACCCGCGGGCGTCCCTCGCCGCGTAGATCGACGTGAGCCATCACAGCCTCAACTCCATCTAGCGCCACCAATCGGAAGCCGGCGCGGCGTCCATCCGCGTCTCGTATCTCCTCCGTGTAGAATCCGCCGGCCTGGTCTCCCAGGGCCGCGATCACCTTCTTGATGACGGTCGTCTTCCCGACCCCCGGGCGTCCTGTCAGGAGCAGCGTCTTTCCCATCTGTCGCGCCTGCCTCTCCTTGTTTCGCTCCATTCTAGCATGGCCAGGGCCGTTGTCCAAACCTGCTTGACGTTGTAGAATGGGTCGATAATCGGGCACGATCTGGGCCAAAGCCGCCGCTTGGGTGGGCGGCGACGACGGCGCGTGGCTCTCGCCCTGACCTGACCGGGACGACGCCTCCACGACTGCTATGCTGAAGGCGACACCGCATATGAACCGTGACACACGCCTTGTTGCGCTGGCCCTTGTCTTCTGGGGCTTAGGTGAGGGGCTTTTCTTGCATATCCAGCCGCTGTACATTGAGGAACTCGGCGCCGATCCAGTCCAGATTGGAGGGCTTCTGTCAGTCGCCGCCGTGGTGAGGGCAGCCACTCTTCTTCCCGCCGGCATCTTGGCGGATCGGGTGCCACGCAAGTGGGTGATGGTTGGAGGATGGATCACCGGTCTAGCCGGCGTGATCCTAGTGGGGCTAGCTCGAAGCTGGCAGGGTCTACTCCCTGGCCTGTTGATCTATGCCTTTTCCGCCTACTGCGTGCCGGTGATATATGCCTACCTGGCGTGCGCGGTGGGCGGCAATCATCTAGCCCGAACCTTCACCACCGTGTTTGCAGGATACGCTGTCGGAGGCATTGTCTCTCCCGCTGTTGGCGGCTGGCTGGCCGAGGCCAGCTCGATGCGGATGGTCTATTTCGCCTCTGCCTTTCTCTTTGCCGTCTCAATGCTGGCCATCGTTCAGGTCTCTCCGCAGCCGGCGCCCCCGGTCGTCCGCCAGCACGCACCCTGGCGCTCCCTGGTTAACAGGCGGTTCCTGGGCTTCGCGGCCTGGGTTGGCGTGACGTTTGCCGCCATGTACGTCAGTCTACCTCTCGCATCCAACTACCTCAAAGATGTGAGAGGCTGGCATGTTGGCAGCATCGGGACCTTAGGTTCTTTCCAGGCCATGGGCGTTTTGCTACTGAATCCGCTGCTCGGGCGCCTGGGGGACGAACCGAAGCGCGGCGCGGGCTCGGGCGCTCGTCGGGGCACCTACCCTCCCAAACGGGCGACGACGTCTATCTTGGCAGAGGCACCGGGTCTGATGATCGGGCGAGCACTCGTTTGGATCTCCGCTCTCATCTTGCTGCTGGCAGGGACCTTTCCCGCGTTAGCATTGGCCTATCTGCTTCGTGGGGCGTACGACGCCTGTCGCTCGTTGACGCAGGCTCAGGCATCTGCGCTGAGCAGTGAAGGCGATCGGGGCTTGATGCTTGGTGCCACGGACACGGTCATTGCCGCCGCTCAGATCGTGGCTCCCTACGCCGCGGGATGGTTGTATACCAATAGCCCGACGTATCCCTTTGTCGCATCACTAGCCCTGATCCCGGTGGTGCTGCTGTTGCGTCTAGTAGGTTCAAGGTTATGAGATGTCGATCTACATTGGCATATTCCTTCTCTCTGCAGCCTCGCTCGCGTTTGAGATCAATCTGACGCGCATCTTCTCCGTTGCACAATTCTATCACTTCGCCTTCATGGTGGTCAGCCTGGCGCTACTCGGGCTTGGCGCTAGCGGGACGCTGCTCAGTCTCGCTCCCCGTTTGACAAGGGGTGAACCCTCTCGACGGGTCAGCTGGCTGAGCCGGGGATTCTCGGTCGCGGCGGTCGGATCGTACGTCCTGACGCTCTACGTGCCATTCGATTCGTTCCGAGTAGCGCAGGAGTGGGAGCACACAGGGGTGCTCATGCTGCACTACGTGGCTCTGGCCACGCCGTTCTTCTGCAGTGGGGCTGCCGTCGGGCTGCTGCTGGCGGTGCAGCCTGCGAGGGTCAACCGGATCTACGCTGCCAACTTGGTCGGCTCGGCCGCCGGCTGCGTGCTGGCGGTTACTGCGCCCGCACTGGTAGGCGCCGAGGGCGTGGTTCTACTGTGCGCCGCACTGGGCCTCGCTGCTGCCCTCACCGTGCAACACCGTGGAACATCCGAGGCGGCTGACAATCTCCGTCTCGCATCCTACATTCCTGGCATCGCCCAGGGGGCCCTGGTCCTGCTTCTGGTCCTGATCGCCCTTCGCCCTCCGTCGTTCCTCGAGATCCGCCTCTCTCCCTACAAAGGGCTCAGCCAGGCGCTGCTCCCGCCGGACGCGCAAACGGTTTTCAGGGGTTGGAACGGCTTCTCACGGGTGGACGTGATTCGATCTGAGACCATCCGGAGCCTGCCCGGAAGCGGCTTCCGCTGCTCGGCCGAGCCACCACCGCAGCTGGGACTGACGCTGGACGGCGACGACCTGACCACCATCAGCCACGTCGAGCCAGGCTTCACAGACCTGGCATTCACGGATTGCCTGCTGGGGGCCCTGCCCTACCGGATCCAGCCTCAGGCACAGACGTTGGTGCTGGAGCCTCGAGGAGGCCTCGACGTGCTGACCGCCTTGGCACAGGGGGCATCAACGGCGACTGTTGTGGAGGCGAACCCGCTCATCGTGGAGGCGGTCCGCAGGCAGGGCGACTGGGCCGGCAGCTTGTACGAGGATACCCGTGTGAGATTGTTCGTAGAGAGCGGGCGCACGTACGCCCGGCGAACCCAGCAGCAGTACGACGTTGTGACGCTGTCGCTGAACGTCCCTCAGCGAACGGTCACTTCGGGCGCCTATAGTCTGAACGAGGACTACCGCTACACGGTTGAAGCTTTTTGCGACTATCTGGCAGCTCTCAACCCCGGCGGCCTGCTCGCAGTGAGCAGGTGGATCCAGGTCCCCCCGTCTGAGTCGATTCGCACCTTCGCCCTGGCACTTGAAGCCGTCGACCGGGCGGGCGGCGACCCCAAAGCCAGCATCGCAGCTCTACGCAGCTACCGGCAGATGCTGATCCTCGTGCGTCGCGGAGCTTTCACTGACCAGGAACTGGCTGCGATCCGCGCCTTCGCGCAGCCGCGCGCCTTCGATTTGGTCTATTTGCCTGACATCCGGCCCGAGGAGGTCAACCGCCACAACGTGTTGGCGGAGCCGGAATACCATCAGGCCTGCATCGGCCTCCTTGAGGCGAAGGACCGGGACGCCTGGTACGACGGCTACCGGTTCGATGTGAGGCCTCCTACCGATGATAGACCCTTCTTCAGCCATTTCTTCAGATGGGAACAGATGGACGAAGTTCTGAAGATGGCCGGCCATACGTGGCAGCCGTTTGGTGGCGCAGGCTACGTCGTATTGCTGATCCTCCTAGTCTTTGCCGTGCTGGCCGTCGCCGTACTGGTCCTCGTGCCCGTGGCTTCACTGAGACATCGTGGTGGCCCAATGGGCACCACAGTGACCTATTTCACATTGCTAGGATTAGCGTACCTTTTCGTCGAAATACCGCTCATGCAACGGTTCATCCTCTTCCTGGGCCACCCTTCCTATGCAATGGCAACGGTGCTCTTCGCCGTGCTCTTGTTCTCCGGCCTGGGGAGTGCCCTATCCCATCGCGTGTCACTGCCAGTGACGCTCGTCCTTCTGTCGTTGGTCGTCGGTGTCTACGCTCTGGGACTACCAGAGCTCTTTGAGGCTGCGCTGGTCGCTCCGCTGTGGCTCCGTCTCATCGTGGCCGTGGTGGCGCTGGCCGTGCCGGGCTTCTTCATGGGAATCCCCCTACCGAAGGGGATGGCAAGGTTGGAGGGAGCATCGCCAGGCTTGATCGCCTGGGCCTGGGGCGTCAACGGCGGCGCTTCCGTGGTGGCCTCAATCCTGGCGGCTATGCTGGGGCTTTCCGCGGGCTTCTCCGCGGTCCTGGCCCTGGGGTCCGTCTGCTATGCAGGTGCCCTCGTCACGGCGGCCAACCTCCACCCTCCTCGTTGGATTGGAGGCCCTGCCCGGTGAAGGGAACGAAAGCGACGCCTCCCTTATTGTAGGCTTTCATCTCTCCGTCGGGCTGCTTCACGAACTGCCACAGTGTCTGATAGCCGCCCCGTGGTCCGATGGGAATCACCATCCGTCCATCCACTGCTAGCTGCTCAGCCAGCAACTTCGGTAGGTGGTCAGGCGCGGCGGTCACGATGATGGCGTCGAAAGGGGCATGCTCGGGCCAACCGTAGTAGCCGTCCCCCTGCTTGCAGTGGACTTCCGTGTAACCGAGGCTCTTGAGCACACCCTGCGCCTTCTCAGCCAATTCGGGGATGATCTCGATGGTGTAGACTTCAATGCCTGGGATCTCGGCCAAGACAGCGGCCTGATAGCCCGAACCGGTGCCGATTTCCAGCACCTTGTCCCCCTCCTCCAGCTCTAGCAGCTCTGTCATCCAGGCAACGACGTAGGGCTGAGAGATGGTTTGACCAAGTCCGATCGGCAGGGGATAGTCGCCGTAGGCCGCCTCCCGGTGTGCCTCCGGTACGAACAGGTGACGCGGAACGGTCTCCATCGCACGGAGCACACGTTCATCGCTGACCCCGCGTCTCTTGATTGTCGTGACTACCATTTGCTCTCTCCGTGATGTGTAGACGTTCGCTTCCTCACGGGGGACAGACGTTGGGCTTGGAGTGGCCTCAGGCGTTGGCGGTTGGGCAGGACGTGGAGGTGGGACTGCTCCGCAGCCCGCCAGAAGCATGAGCGCCGCGGCTGTGGTCGCGATCCCGCGCATGGCCATTGTTCTCCTCGATCGGACTCGGCACGGTAGGACGCCCCAGCGATACCCGGCATGATTCAGATTCACCGTCGTCAACCGGTCTTGGTGCTCCTGCAAACCATTGTACAGCAATTGCACTGGCGTGCCAAGAGAGCCAACGTGTTGGCAGCGCCCTGCCTTTCGTGGTAGAATGCTGGTCGCAAGTCATGGTTCACTTCCCGGCGCGAGCGCCTTCGGTCATCCACCGCAGGGAACGCCGCACACCCGTAGGCGGGGGGGCGATTGCCTCGCACCGGCCGATTGCTAGGAGGTCTGGGTGCGTAAAGCAGTTCTGCTACTTTTGGTCGTTTTCCTTGGCCTAGTCGCTGGGTGTGGGGAGGAAGCAACACCCTCGCCAACGACATCAACAGCCACATCAGCCCCGCCGTCACCCACATCGGTGCCGCCGACGCCCACCACAGACGCAGATGAGCCCGTGGTGACGGAACCTTCCGAGACCGAACCTTCCGAACCCGCAACGTGTGAGGCCTTCACGTTGCCGGTCGAGCCGCGCATCCCGTCAATCAGTGAGAAGGATCACGTGGTCGGACCGGAGGATGCCGAGATCACCGTCATCGAATACGCCGACTTCCAGTGCCCCGCTTGCTCTGGGATGCATACCCTGAGGGAGTACCTCAGAGAGGTCTACGGAGATCGGCTTCGTTTTGCATACCGCCACCTCCCCTTGATCTCGATTCACGATAAGGCCGTAATCACCGCCGAGGCAGCCGAGGCGGCCGGGGCACAGGGCAAGTTTTGGGAGATGCACGACCTGTTGTACGAGAAGGTCCAGGAGTGGAATGCTCTCTCGGAAGAGGATCTGGTGAGCAAACTGGTGGAATACGGCGGCGAGCTCGAGCTCGATACCGAGAGGTTCGAAACGGAGTTGAGCGAGCATACCTACAGGGACCAAATCATGGCCGAC
>JASFVG010000064.1:0-14618 GCA_050049955.1 Anaerolineae bacterium
TCCTCACCCAGCAGGGTGAGAATCGGGCCGCCGTCGGTGGTCCATCCCCCGTTGCCCAGGCCCGCGTAGGGCGGCATGACCCGGCTGCCCGTCTCGCCCTCGTCGGGGATGAAGATCCAGCCGGTGCCCTGGCCGACGTACTCGCTGCGGCCGCTGTCGAGATCGCGGAAGACAGCGCCCACGTACTGGAACTTGAAGTCGTTCGGCTGATCGCCCTGTACACCGACGCCGAGCTGGTCGTCATAGAGCGTGTCGAGCCGCCAGTAGCCGCCGGATTCCGCGTCCTCGGCGATCACCTCCCGCACGCGGACGCCCGGCCGCTGCGATGACCGGTAGCTGTAGGCGATCTGGTCGATCTCAGGAGGAATCTCCTCACCGATGCGGCCCAGCAGGAGATGGGCCGGGACGCCGGTACGGCTGTTGGTGAAAAGGGGGAGTTCCTCCGCGGCGAACCGCTCCGCCACGGTCCCGGGGCCGGCAATCTCGCCGAAGCCGCTCTCAATCCGATCCTGAATCGCGGCCTTGATGGTCCCGATCCGATCCTCCACGGTGGCCGCCAGCAGCAGGGAGTCGCCACCGTAAGCGCCGTCGCTCATTCGGCTCCACAGCAGATCGCCGGGGTGATAGGGGTTGAAGGTGTGGGATACAGCACCCGCAGGGATGTCGAGCTCGCTCGAGAGGAACCAGGCGCCGGGGATGGACGTCAGGCTGTCCAGCCCTCGTCGCCCGTGGGCGACCAGGTCCGCTTCGTCGTCAGGTGTCATCACCACGCCGCCCCAGGTCATAGTCCCCATGAAGAGAGATCCGTCGGCCGCAGTGTAACTGGCCGTCACATCGACACGCAACTCGCCCGGATGCGTCAGCGTGATCGCCCCCCCACTTGCCGCTCCAAGCCGGGCAACGGTGACAGAGGATCCAGCCTGAGCAGCCTCGGATGGACTGAAGGCCCCGTACTGGTTCGCCTGGCCCTCGACCGTGTAGGTGATCACCTGGGCCGGGTCCGAGTCGGGGTAGAGCGCGACCTGCAGCGAGACGTCGGCCGGCACCCGTGGATAGAACCGCAGCGTCGGGTTAAAGGCATCGCCGAGGGCCAGGGGTGTCCCGGGTAGCACGCCAGGATCGATGTCCAGCGGCTCCGCGAACCATACGTCGTATGTCCCGCCGCCTGTGTAGGGGTTGCCCCACAGGTCGCTGATGACGCCCGTCATCGTGATCACGTGACGCCCGAACTGATCAGCGGCGAAGTGGAACCGGTCGGTGGCCGCTCTGAGGGAGTAGACGTCCTCGAGTTGGACGGTGCCAGCGTTGAGATCGAAGCCGGCGCGGGTGGTCTTGGTCCGGTTGTGGGACTGGGCGAAGGGCTCGCAGCCCAGGTCGTCCTGGGTGCCGTCGGGTCTTCCAACCACCACGCACAGATCCCCGCCGGGCAGGTCGAATGGTAGAAGCGGCGGCGTGGGCATGCGGCGGTCGGTGAAGGAGATCATAGGCAGGTAGGGCTCCAGCCGGTAGGTGATGGACTCGCCCGTCCAGACGTCGACCGGCGGCGCGTAGTACGGCGCGCCCTGGGAGACGATGTCTGACGACAGCTCGTAGATCCCAGCGTCCTCGCGAGCCCCCGCGCCCCGAGTCCCCTGCACGAAGTCGTCGGCGAGCAGCCGCCAGATGAGCCTGGGCGGCGTCACCGGCCCCACGGTGATGGGGGGCAGCACGGCCTCCTCGTAGCCGTACGTGTCGCGCGTGACGGTGGCGGCCACCCACCTGGTCTCGTTGTGCGGCACACCCAGAACGGAGACGAGGACCACGGGCCGGTAGATGCCGGGCTCCAGGTCCTGCGGTAGGATCCCCGTGGCGTGCAGCGCGGCCCCGAGCGTGTGCCCCCCGAGATACGACAGATCGCCAAGATGGAGGTCTACATCCTGCCACCCAACCGCTGAGGAGTTGGGACGCTGGACAGGGAAGCCGCTGGGTGTCAGCATCGTCGACATCATGAAGTTCCTACCGGCCAGCGGCTGGCCGGCCTCATCGAACAGCTTCCTCAGATAGACCCACGAGTGGATGGTGATCGCCTCCACATCGGTGGTGGCAGTAATGGCCGGGCCGCGGATGCGGAGCCCGCCCCTGATTCCGAGCATGTCGCCGGGCTGGTACGTACTGCTTCCGGCGGGCGGCGACGCGGGACCCTCGTAGAGGTACAGATTCAGGCCCCCGCTTCCCTCCCCGATGAGCAGGTCGAGCAGACCGTCGCCGTCGAGATCGCCCGTCGTCGGTACGGCATGCGCGCCGACATTGATGCCGGGGAACCGCGTGGCGACCAGGGCCCAGGCTGGGCTTCCCGGAGAGCCCACGTTTCGCACATATGCCAGCCAGCCGCTCCCCTGCCCCACTAGCAAGTCGAGGTCGTCGTCCTGGTCGACGTCCATGAAAGCCGGCGCGGCGTAGCCGTCGACTTGGAGTCCAGCGTACGGCTGGACGGGAACAGCCCAGGCGGGGGCAGTGGCGGTTCCCGTGTTCTCCACGAACGTGAGGGTGCCCTCGGAGTCGCCGACAAACAGGTCGAGGTCAGCATCGTCGTCAATGTCGGCGAAGGCCGGGGTGCTCCACCCGCCCACTTCGAGGCCCAGGAAGTCGGCGGTCACCAGGTTCCAGTCTGGCACCGTCGCTGTACCATCGTTGCTGTAGTAGCGCACGTTGCCTCCGGCCTCCGGCCCCTGGTGGCTTCCGACGCCCACGAACAGGTCGAGGTCCCCGTCGCCGTCGATGTCGGCCAGGGCGGGAAAGGGATGCGGGTGATTCGTCCACGGCAGCGTCAGCACTACGTCCTCCGGCCGCCAATCGGGACCGGAAGGGCCACCATCATTCCTGACAGCGTGGATCCGGCCGTGGGAATCGCCGATCAGGAGGTCCATCACCTGGTCGCCGTTCCAGTCGCCCAAGGCAGCGGAGCTGTCCTCCATGACGTCGAAGGGGAAAGGGAAGGTCTGCTCGGTCCACGGAACCATATCCGCCTCAGAGTGGGCCGAGGAGGTGCCGAGCCCACTGGGCGGTGCGTCGTTCCGGAAGAAGCGGCGGAACCCCCAGTGCTCGCCGATCACCAGGTCGTCATCTCCATCATCGTCCCAGTCTCCGCTGGCAGGGCTGTTGCCGCAGCTTCCGCCGCCATAGCCGATGGGGTCCTCCGCGTGACGCGTCCAGGTCGGACTGGAGGGGTTTCCGTCGCGCTCATACCAGATCATCCACCCGCAGAGACCGAGCAGGAGGTCGCGATCGCCATCGTCCTCGAGATCCACGAACGCCGGATGCGCGCCCTCGGCTCCGGGCTCGGCGATGCCGGCATAGCCGTTGGTCACCTTCGTCCAGGCCGGGTCTGTCAGGCTGCCCGTGTTGGCGAAGTAGACCAGCTTGCTGTTCGCGCCGTCGTCCCAATAGCCCACCAGTAGGTCGAGCAGCCCGTCGCCGTTCAGGTCGTCCAGAGCGGGGGCAGGGTTCGTCCCAATGGAGAGCACCTCATCGGCAGTGTCCGGCCAGACCGGCGCGACTGCCGTGCCATCGTTAACCATGATTAGGAGCGTATCATCGCCTGCGCCGACGAAGAGGTCGGGTGCCCCGTCGCCGGTCACGTCGGCCAGCGCCGGGTACGACCAGCCCTTGGTGTCCACGCCGGCGTACTGCTCCGTCTCGAACCGCCAGTCCGGGGAGGAGGCGCCTCCATGGTTGCGATAGAGAACCAGGTGACCGAACTCCTCGCCGACCACCAGGTCCAGGTCGCCGTCCTCATCCAGGTCAGCCAGCGCGGGGTGGGTCCAGTTGAGCCCTCCCAGGTAGAGCCCGGGCACGGTCTCGCCCTCGTAGGTGCCCGTGAGTACACGCGTCCACAGCCCCGGGTTTTCCACAGGGCCGACGGTGCCCGTTAGCGCCCAGGCCGAGCTGACCCAGTTCCTCGTCTCGTTGATATCATCGGCGCTGAAGTCGATAGCGCCGGTCACGGCAAAGGGCATCTGATCCTCGTCCCCGGCGTGAGCGTGCGGCACGTGGATGACGGTACCTGGGAACGGGTTCAGGTTCTCGGCTGCGCCGAGGTCTATGTTGTTCCAGCGCCCCTGGTGAGGCGGGCCGTGCTTGATCATGATGGCGGAGCCCGGCGGCGCGTAGATTGTGGCACTGAAGCTCCCGTCCGACTCCGAGAAGGTGTGGGCCTGGTGGTTGGTGTTGAGATTGACCAGCAACACGTGGGCCAGGGGCAGGGCGGCTCCCGCCGAGCCAGTGACAGTCGCCTCGCCCAGTGTGCCCGCAGGCCCAATGCTGATGTTGGCCGCGTCCGGTGGGTTGTAGGGAATGCGGTGGACGAAGCTGGTGTTCAGGGGCAGCGCCGTCTCCTGGTCGGAGGCCCGGAGATCGAAGGGGACCGAGGTGCCGTAGTAGCCCGAGGGTGGGTAGCGTGCGGAGGTGTAGTAGACGTCTGGCGGTAGCACCGCCTGGTAGCGCTCCAACCCCTCCTCCCAGTCCAACTGGTACCCTTGCCGGATCGATTCCGTAACTGTCAGGGGATACATCAGGGGCTGGACCTCTAGCGGGATCTCGCTCGTGACCGGCGAGCCGCCACTGCCCGTCACCTGAAGGTCCAGCAGGTTCCCTTCAACCAGCGCGAAGTCGACGGTAAGGTCGCCGGCGACGCCGTGCACCGACTGGTTGATCTGGGTGAGCCGCGTAGCGATTTCAGGACGCACGTGCATAAGGAGTTGATCGGAAGTCTCCAGGGATATGCTGTAGGTGCCACTCGCGTCGCTGTAGGCCTCGACCCATGCCGCGTCCGAACGGACGCCGATCCAGACGCCGGTCGCCGCCGCACCGCCCGGCCCGGTGACGGTGCCGGAGACGGTGACCATATCGGTGTCCAGGGCGTCGCTGGGATCGGCAAGCGACCCTGCGGAGACAGCGCCGAGCACGACGCCGACGGCGGTGATGGTGAGGACGGCTACAAGGAGCGACAGGATGCGTCGGCCGTTCTCCAAGGTGGGCAATCTCCTTTCAATGGCAACGTTAGCGATGGGCAAAGGGATGCTTCGACAGTGGGGAGATGCTTTCGGGTCAGTTCGATTGCCTCGGCTGGCGGTGATGCCCTGCAAGGTGTCCGTGCTCTCAGATATGTCCCGACGGCCCCAGAATCCCGACGCTGGCCCCGGGCGCCCGGTTAGGACGCAACTGCTCTGCGTGACCTTCTGGGCTCTGCCCCGGGACAATCGCCAGTATGCCGCAGTTGCAGTGGTTGTCAAGCGCTGCGAGGGGTCCGGGGGCACGTGCGTAGGGTCGACTCATGACGGTCGACAAACCGGCTTGTGGTGGACCAACTGGCCCAGTCGTAGCCGAACTGCCCGGCATACTTCGCGGCAAGCGGCGTCACTGGCCCGGCAACGACCAGCGACCAGGCTCCCCTCCAACCGAGGGGGGGCTGGCGTTTGGCAGTGCGCGACATCTGGACTACAATAGCCTGGAGCAGGGCCCTCGCGGGGACCGAGGGCCCCGTTCCCAACCCAGGGGCAGGCGTTCAATCACGACTCTGCCAACACCACATCGCGCGGCCAGTGCCTGGTCAAGGTGTTCCTATTCTGTCCGGGCACAATCCAGGGTCTATTGTGTAGTGTGATGCAGAGTCCCTGTCGGCAGCCGTTTGCCGCTTGGTTCGACAAGCTGATTGCCGCCGAGTCCTTCGATACCGCGGGTTACCCGGGCAAGAGGCGATAGTCTGTCAGTCGATGGCCGACCTGAGTCAACAGGAGGCCTATTCGGCCCGCAATGCGCTCGAGCAAACCCGGGCGAGCAGGCTGGGGAGGTTGGGATCCCTCTGCCTCGCGGCAGATGCGCCTGATCTCAGCCTGTTTCCACAACGCTCTCTGATCTCTCTGATGCGTCTTTGCCAACATCTGTACAGTGATCGGGTTCAACATCTCGGATACCTCCTGTCCCTATGGTTCTTGGCCTTGTCGTGCCTCCAGTATAGCGGCCAACCGGGGGGGCTGTCACCTCCCAAAAGGGGGGTTTCGGGGGGGAAGCATGGGGGGACCGCCTGAGCCTGGACCAAGTGTGATCCTTACTGGCGGCTCAGGTGGCAGTCCACAAGTGGACAGATCGAGGACCATGACCAGGTGAACAGCATCATCGGGCAGCGTGTAGTCGAACCGCTCACAGAGCGCGAGTTGGAGGTCCTGAGGCTGATCGCCGAGGGGTTGTCCAACCGGGAGATCGCGCAGAAGCTCGTCGTCGCCCTGGGGACGGTCAAGTGGTACACCAAGCAGATCTACAGCAAGCTGGGCGTGCACAGCCGCGGTCAGGCGGTCGTCTGTGCCAGAGAGGCTGGGTTGCTTGATAGACAGCCCGGTGCCTCTGCACCCCCGGCAATCCTTCGCAAGCACAACCTCCCGGCGCAGGTCACCTCGTTCATCGGGCGCGAACGTGAGATGGCCGAGGTCAAGCGACTGCTGGCGACGACCCGCCTGCTGACGCTCACCGGGCCCCCCGGCACAGGCAAGACGCGGCTGGGTTTGCAGGTAGCGGCGCAAGTCCTCGATCGGTTCATGGACGGCGTCTTCTTCGTCGACCTGGCGCCCATCAGCGATCCGCTACTCGTCCCCGGCGCTGTTGCTCAGGTGCTTGACGTCAGGGAGGCTGGAGGTCAGCCGCTGCCAGAGACCCTCAAGACTCACCTGCGTGGAAAGCGCCTGCTTCTGCTGCTGGACAACTTCGAGCAGATTATCGACGCCGCGCCTCTGGTCGGTGAGCTGCTATCTGCCTCTCCTAGCCTGAGTGCGCTGGTCACCAGTCGCGAACCTTTGCACATCTACGGGGAACAAGAATACCCCGTGCCTCCGTTGGGACTGCCAGATCTGGAGCGGGAGGGACCGTTGCGCGTATTGTCGCAATGCGAAGCGGTGGAACTGTTCATCCAACGTGCGCGGGCCGTGAGGCCCGATTTCACGATCACCGATGGGGACGCCGCTGCGATTGGGGAGATCTGCGTGCGGCTGGATGGGCTGCCGCTGGCGATCGAGCTGGCGGCAGCCCGGAGCAAGCTGCTCTCGCCGGAGATGATGCGCGGACGCCTGGAGAGCCGCCTCGGGGCGTTAACCGGCGGCCCGCGCGACCTCCCCGCCCGCCTTCGCACGCTGCGCGGCGCGATCGACTGGAGCTACGGCTTGCTCGATGAGGATGAGAGAACCCTGCTTGCCCGGTTGGCGGTTTTCCAGGGGGGGCGCACCGTGAGGGCGGTAGAGGCCGTCTGTGGCCGTGGTCTCGGCATCGACGTAATGGACGGACTGGAATCGCTGGTGCACAAGAGCCTGCTGCAGCTGGGGGAGGGCCTGGACGGCGAACCACGCTTCTTCTTCCTCGAAACGATCCACGAGTACGCGCGAGAGCGGCTGGGGGAGAGCGGCGAGGCCGAGACCGTGGAGAGACGGCACGCCGAATACTTCGTCGCCCTGGCGGAGCGAGCGGAGGCGGACCTGTTTGGACCTGGGCAGGGCTACGGGGCCGCGCAGCTGAGGGTCGAACACGAAAACCTGCGGACTGCGCTGGCGTGGTCGCTGGGGGGCGCGGATGCCGAGTTGGGGCTGCGGCTGGTGGGTGCGCTACGTGACTTTTGGTTCTACGGTGGGCACTTTTCCGAGGGCTGGCGGTGGGCCGAGTGCGCGTGCGAGAGCTATGAGGAGGCGCCACCAGCCTTGCGGGCCAAGGCGCTCAACGTGGCGGGTCTGCTGGCTGATGCCCGGGGTGACGGAGAACGCGCTGAGCTTCTGCTGCGTGAAGCGCTGGCCCTCTCTCGTGAAGCAGGAGACAGGATCAACCAGGCCTGGGCGCTAGTTTTCCTTAGCGGGGACCTAATGGGATACCCTGACAGGTATGATGAAGGCATTACGCTGTGCGAAGCAGGACTGGCGCTGTTCCGCGAATCGGATCACAAGCCCGGCGTAGCCAGGGCGCTCAACCATCTGGGGGAGCTGGCGCGTCTGATTGGTGATTATGGACACGCGCAAGAGATGTACGAGGAGTGTCTCGCTATCGCTCGCGAGATAGGTGATAGGCAGCGCGAAGCCTACATGCTCGGCTGTCTGGGAGTGGTCGCAGACCACCAGGGCGACTATGACCGATCAGAAGCGCTCACTATGGAGGCACTGGCCCAGTTGCGGGAGCTTCATCTCAGATTCGGCATCGCATCAGCCTTGCAGGGATTGGCCGGGCCAGTCGGGGCAAAGGGGCAGGCAGAGCGGGCAGCGCAGCTCATCGGGGCAGGGGAGGCGCTTTACGAAGCGATGGGGGTGAGGCCGCAGTCCTCTGACCAGTCCGAAATCGATCGCATCGTCGCTGCCGTGCGCGAGCAACTCGACGAGGCGGCATTCGAGGCCGCGCGGGCTGCGGGTCGGGCGATGTCGCTGGAGGAGGCCGTTGCCTATGCGTTGGGTGAGGATGGCGAATGGTAGCAGGCAATCCTGATTCGAGTGGCGGGGTCACCCGGGCAAGGCGCGAGACTCGGTCAGCCGATGGCTGACCCGCGTCACCAGGGTGAGCACTCGGGCCGCAACAGGCTCGACCACACCTGGCTGATTGGGCTGGGGAGGCTGGGACGCCTCCGCCTCGCGGCAGATGCGCCTGACCTCAGCCTGCTTCCATAGCTCTCTCTGATCTCTCTGATGCGTCTTTGCCAACATCTGTACAGTGATCGGGTTCAACATCTCTGCTACCTCCTGTCATTAGGTTCTTGGCCTTGTCGTGCCTCCAGTATAGCGGCCAACCGGGGGGGCTGTCACCTCCCAAGAGGGGGGTCTTGGGGGTGAAGCGGAGGGGACCGTCTGAGCCCGAACCATGCGTGATCCCGCTACCGCCGTCTTGGCTCGAAGCCCGCAAGGGGACAGATCGAGGACCATGACCAGATGAACAGCATCATCGGGCAGCGTGTGCTCGAACCGCTCACGGAGCGCGAGCTGGAGATCCTACGGCTCATCGCTGACGGGTTGTCCAACCGTGAGATCGCGCAGGAACTCGTCCTCGCCCTGGGGACGGTCAAGTGGTACACGAAGCAGATCTACAGCAAGCTGGGCGTACACAGCCGCACCCAGGCTGTCGCTCGTGCCAGACAGGCCGGTCTCCTTGATAGACAGCCCGGCGCCTCTGCACCCCCGGCAATCCTTCCCAAGCACAACCTGCCGGCGCAGGTCACCTCGTTCATCGGGCGCGAACGTGAGATGGCCGAGGTCAAGCGACTGCTGGCGACGACCCGCCTGCTGACGCTCACCGGGCCCCCCGGCACAGGCAAGACGCGGCTGGGTTTGCAGGTAGCGGCGCAAGTCCTCGACCGGTTTGTGGACGGGGTCTTCTTCGTCGACCTGGCCCCAATCAGCGATCCGCTACTCGTCCCCAGCACGATCGCTCAGGTACTTGGCGTGAGGGAGGCTGGCGGTCAGCCCCTGCCGGAGACCCTCAAGGTTCACCTGCGTGGGAAACGCCTGCTTCTGGTGCTGGACAACTTCGAGCAGATCATCGAGGTCGCGCCGCTGGTTGGTGAGCTGTTGTCTGCTTCTCCGCGCCTGAAAGCGCTGGTCACCAGCCGTGAACCATTGCACATCTACGGGGAACAGGAATACCCCGTGCCGCCATTGGCTCTGCCAGATCTGGACTGCGTCGAGCCGTTGCGCCCATTGTCGCAATACGAAGCGGTGGAACTGTTCATCCAACGCGCGCAGGCCGTGAGGCCCGATTTCACGATCGCCACTGAGGACGCCCCTACGATCGCGGAGATCTGCGTGCGGCTGGATGGGCTGCCGCTGGCGATCGAGCTGGCGGCGGCGCGCAGCAGGCTGTTCTCGCTGGAGATGATGCGCAGGCGCCTGGAGAGCCGCCTTGGGACATTGACCGGTGGCGCGCGCGATCTCCCCGCCCGCCTGCGCACGCTGCGCGGCGCAATCGACTGGAGCTACGACCTGCTGGATGCGGACGAGAAGACCCTGTTTGCCCGGCTCGCGGTTTTCCAGGGGGGGCGCACCGTGAGGGCGGTGGAGGCCGTCTGTGACCGTGGTCTCGGCATCGACGCAATGGAAGGACTGGAATCGCTACTGCGCAAGAGCCTGCTGAGGCAGGAGGTCGGCCTGGACGGCGAACCACGCTTCTTCTTCCTCGAAACGATCCACGAGTACGCGCGGGGGCGGCTGGAGGAGAGCGGCGAGGCCGAGACGCTACGCAGGCGGCACGCCGAATACTTCGTCACCCTGGCGGAGCGTGCGGAGCCTGAACTGCCTAGGGCCGAACAGGACTACTGGTCCGCGCGGCTCAGCGTCGACCACGATAATCTGCGGACTGCGCTGGCCTGGTCGCTGGGGGGGGCGGATGCCGAGTTGGGTCTGCGGTTGGTGGGTGCGCTGCGCGACTTCTGGTACTACGGCGGTCACATTGCCGAGGGCGGCAGGTGGGCCGAGCGTGCGTGCGAAAGCTATGAGGACGCGCCACCGGCCTTGCGCGCCAAGGCGCTTAACGCAGCAGGTCAGCTGGCTTTTGCCCGCGGTGACCATGAATACGGTTTGCTTGTGCACCGTGAGGCACTCGCCCTCTCCCGTGAAGTGGGAGATAGGATCAGCCAGGCCTGGGCGTTGGCTCTCCTGGGCTGGCACCTATCGGCATGTCCTGACAGGTATGGTGAAGGGATCAGGTCGTGCGAAGAAGGGTTGGCGCTTTTCAGGATAATGGATGACAAGCCGGGCATCGCCCGGGCCCTCAACGCACTGGGGGAGCTGGCACGCCTGGATGGGGATTACGAGCGTGCGAGAGAGCTGTACGAGGAGTGCCTCGCGATAAGTCGCGAGACAGGTGACAGGCAACGCGAGGCCCTGATGCTTGGCTGTCTGGGGTATGTTGCCCAGCATCAGGGTGACTATGGACGAGCAGAAGCGCTCATCGTGGAGGCGCTAGCCCTGTTGCGGGAACTCAACTTCAGGTACGGGGCTGCAACATTCTTGCTGGCTATGGCGGGGCCAATCGGGGCGAAGGGGGATACCGAGCGAGCAGCACATATCCTCGGGGCGGGAGAGGCGTTTCTAGAAGCCATAGGGGTTGGGCTGCAGCCGGCCGACAAGCTCGAAGTGGATCGCTACCGAGCCGCCGTGCGGGAGAGACTCGACGAGGTGGCATTTGAGGCCGCCCGGGCGGCGGGTCGGGCGATGTCGCTTGAGGAGGCCGTCGCCTATGCGTTGGGTGAGGACGCCAAGTAGGGGTCATCCGCGGGTTGCGCGATCATGTGCACCGCTCCGCCCAACGCACATTCCCACGACCCCAGCGACGACGGCGAGGCACCCGGCGGCCCTGCGAGCCCAGGGCCTCCAGAAGAAGCCGGATCTCAACCGCATCTCCATAGCCCAGATTGGGCTCGCAGCCCGGGTCAGACCGCAGCGGCAGTGGAGGGCGGCCCGCGAGGAGGCGTGCTCCCGCGCGACCGCGGGCAGCTGGCGGATGGACTCGTCGGCGTCGGCGGGTTGGGAACCGTCTGAGCGGCTTCGGTGCCCGCTGCTCATCGGCGGCGCAGACCCTCAGGCTTGACCTAGCGACTAAGGCAGATTGCCGTCACTTCGAGAGCGCAATGCCATGGGCTGAGACCGGGTCTGCCCAAACCCTACGGGTCTCTCGGTACGCTGATTGTGGGATGGGGCTCTTGGGGTGGCAAACGCGGTTCCGCGGCGTTCTTGCCTGGGCTTTCACGGGCCCGCTGAGGGCCTGGGGGTAACTAGATCTCGTACCCGAAGTGCTCCAGCTCGTCACGGAGGTTGTCTATGAAGCGCTGCTTTTGCCCTTCAGACAACTCCGCCTTCCACTGACCACTCTTGCCTAGCCTCATTAGTCTGCGGGGAGGCGTCTCCTGTGCCGACTCCAGGTCTGCCTTCATGCGTGGGAACGATTGGTTGTCTATCGTCCCTTCCACGTGCCGCTCGCTCCTGCTGAGTCCCAGGTACCGCAGGATGGTGTCGCACTCCGCCTGGGGCTGCTCAAGCATGTCCTCGTATCTGACAAACAGGACGCTCCTGTCTTCGAACGGGCGCCAGTGGGCTTCCCACGGCACACGGTAGAAATGGTGGACGCGGGCTGAACCATGGAGGACCCAGCGGACCATCAACTCGATCCGGCGGCGCCTGTGGTAGCGCGTGTTGAGGAATGTGTCCCAGAGCGGTCGGTACACGCGCCGGTAGACCGACGTGCCCCGGGGCAACCTGGCGAGGAAGGAGTGGACCCTGCCTCCGTCTGGGTCATAGCGGAAGTACGAACCCGATACCACCACGTCGCGCGGATCGCGTATCACGTAGATCAGCCGGTCGACCGGGTCGTCGGGGGCGACGCCCAGCTCGTGCAGTTGTTGATGGGCCTTGAAACAGCGGAAGACGGAGACTCTGTCCACCCCGTCGACGGCTGGGTCGAAGTGGTCCGATCCCCAGAAGCCCGCGACCGGACAGCCAACCAGCTCCGCCACAACCCTGGTCAGCCACGTGGTCCCACTCTTCGGATATCCTATGACGATGATTCGCCGCATGGTATGCTTAGTTTCGGATGTGCCACGAAGGGGTCCAATCTCGACACGATTCGGAGACCCCGGTCGCGACGTGACAGTAGGGCCCTGACTCGCAGGGCTCCGCGCAGGACCAATCGTCAGTATAGGGCAGTTGCTCCCGTCGTCAACCGCAGCCAGGGGACCGGAGGGCAGGACAATCCATCCAGGCGACAGGGCAGCGCCAGGCTCGTCATCCGCGGTGCGGTCTACCGTTACAGTGATGTCAGTCACGGCCGTCACTCTGCTTGACATCAGGATGACGGGCAATATACTCGGTTTGGGCAAGAGTGCCGTCAGACCGGCCGGCGACCGGATTCTCGCGATCGTGTGACACGGCTTGTGAATCAATGACCTCGAAGGCCTTGCAGGCCATGGAACAACCACCGAAGAGCGGTATCCTGCCGAATCAAGCCTTGTGGCGGCGGCATAGTGACGCCGTCAACCTCGGACTACTACGTGATTGGTTGAGCCCCCAGTGGGTCGAGCATCTGCTCAAGACGGACGTGTTTGACGAAGCTGTCTCCACCGGCCTGCTACCGTACCTGAAGGGGCGGGCTGGAATGGTTACGGGGATGGATGTCTCCAACAGGGTCGCACACGCTGTGAGGAAGCGATGCCCAGGGGTGGAACTGGCAGTTGCAGACGTCAGGGTCCTGCCATTCAGAGATGGCTCGTTCGACTGCATCGTCTCGAATTCCACCCTGGACCATCTCGCTTCCCAGCAGGAGATCCGGCACGGGATATCCGGGTTGGCCGATAAGCTCAAGAGCGGCGGCACGTTGATTCTGACGATGGATAATCTGTCGAACCCCGTCGTCTGGATCCGGAACGCCCTGCCCTTCAACTGGCTCCATCGTCTCAGGCTCGTCCCGTACTGCATAGGGGCGACGTGCGGGCCGGGAAGGCTCGTGGCCTACGTGCGGCAGTCCGGCCTGCGGTTGCGCGAGGTTCGGGCGATCCTCCATTGCCCGCGAGTTCTGGCTGTCGGTGCGGCCGGCCTGTTGAGCCGGCGAGTGGGCCCTGAGAGCCAGGACCGCTTCCTCAGGTTTCTCATGAGCTTCGAGGTTGTGGCGCGATGGCCCACCCGGTTCGTGACAGGGTACTTCGTCGCGGTCTTGGCGGAGAAGCCCAGCTCCTGACGCGGCCGAGTCACTCCTGAAAGGGCCGTGGGTGAACGACAAGATCGCCGTACTCGCCATTGCCATCGACGACGCCTTCGCCGCCCCGGCGCTGGTGATGCTGCGCTCCGCGTGCCGGCACCTGTCTCCCGGTTGGCGAATCGATGTATTCGTCCTCGGGCACCGTGTCTCACAGGCGTCCAAAGAGATGCTCACCCGGGGCCTTGAGGGCCTGCCGGTCCACCTTCATTGGAGAACACCGGATCTAGGCAATGCGAGAGGCCGGCTGCCCGGCGTCCACAAGGACGGTGACGTCACCGTCTACTTCCGCTTGCTGATAGGCGAACAGCTGCCGAAGTCGGTCGAGCGCGTCATATTCGTGGACGTCGACATTCTGGTGGAAGGAAACCTTGTCGAGCTGTGGAACCTGCCGTTCGACGGCGCCATCCTTCAGGCAGTTCCTGATGCGTACGCCAGCACGCTCCACTTGCCCAGGTTGAGGAGGCTCGCCCGATTCAAGGGCGTTCCCTGTGACGATGTCACACGTTACTTCAACGCCGGCGTCCTGGTCGTCGATCTGAGGGCGTGGCGTGCGAAGAAGGTACAGCAGCGCGCCCTCGACCTGCTGGCGGAGCACAAGGAGGACCTCTGGTGGCGCGACCAGGACGCGCTTAACTGTATCCTGGCAGGCCGCTGGAGGCCCCTGCCACCCGCCTGGAACCTCCACGAGCTGCCCCACTGCCTCTTCCTCTGGGAGGGCGGGGCGGCCTCGGCCGCCGAGCTGAGGCAGGCCTTCCAAGCTCCCAAGATCGTTCACTTCATCGGCCACTGGAAGCCCTGGGGCCGTACCTGCACCCAGAAGTATTGCCGGCGTTGGCGGCAAGTCGCACGCGAGGCGGGGGTCTATGAGGAACCGCCGCCCTCTT